>NZ_AP014612.1:1800000-2097874 GCF_002355215.1 Streptococcus troglodytae | reverse complement strand
AGTGTACTCCTATCAAGATTGTAATAAGAAAATTTTACCATAAATTGTGAAAGTTTTCCACAGGTAAAAAAGAATAAGTCCACAATGTGGATATCAGTTTTCCACAAGTTGTGGAAAAGATGATGAATTCTGTTAATTAAAAGATTCTATAGCATCTTTTCTTGTGGAAAAGCAGTTAAGAATAAAAACAAAATGAACAAGCTAGTTTAACTTGTTCATTAATCTGTTAAAGTCTTCTTCGGACGAAAAAGAAATTTTAAGTTGTCCTTGATGTCTTTTATTGTAATGAATAACAACAGGTAAGCCTAATGATTGACTTAACTCTTTTTCTTTTTCAACTAGAAAAATATCTTTTAAAGGTTTCTTTTTCTTCTTAGTTTGATTTTTAAGTGCCTTTTCAATTTGACGTACACTTAAATGTTCATCTAGAATCTTTTGAAACCATTTATCTTGTAAATCTTGCTTTTCTATACTTAAAAGAAGTCGTGCGTGTCCTTGAGAAATTAATCCCTTTTCAAGAGCTTGGCTGATGTGTAGAGGAAGATTTAATAATCTGACACTGTTAGTAATATATGGTCTTGATTTTCCAATTACTTTAGCAATATCATCATGAGTCATATGATTTCTATTAATGAGATTTTGGTAAGCTTTGGCTTCTTCAATGGGATTAAGATCAGAACGTTGTAAATTTTCGATAATAGCTTGTTTCATACTGTCATCATCAGAAATTTTTTTGATAATAACAGGAATCTTACTTAATCCAACTAATTTTGCTGCTTTTAAACGCCTTTCCCCTGCAACTAAATCGTAGCCAAAAATATCAGATCTTCGAACGATAATGGGTTGAATTAAGCCATTTTCTTTAATAGATTGTGCTAGTTCTTCTAGTTCTTCTGTCTTAAACTGCAGTCTAGGTTGATAGGGATTTGGATTAATATCTTTAGTATTAAGATGTTTTAATTGTTCAGTCATTATTTACTCCAATCTAAGAAAAAATACCTTTACAATATTGTAAAGGTATTTTATTATATTTGTCAATTTTAGTTATTCAAATCTTGACTTGTTTTAGTTAATTGGATCTCAACTGTTTGTTTATCTTTTTCGCGATAGAAAGTGAGTTTAATTTTATCTCCTTTTTTGTGTTTGTAAAGAATACTTTGAAGATCGCTGATAGAAGCTACTTTCTTTCCATCAATTTCTGTAATGACGTCATATTTCTTCAGCTTCCCATCTGCTGGCATACCACTTTGTGTTGAAAGAACGACAATACCACTTGTGACATCACTTGGTATTTTTAAAGTATCTCTTCCACTTGTTGAAGCTTCACTAAGATTAGCCATTGAAATACCAAGAGCGGGTCTAACAACTTCACCATTTTCTTCTAATTGATTAATAATAGAGACAACATCGTTTGAAGGAATTGCAAAGCCCATTCCTTCAACAGCAACGCCACTATTTGAGTTATTACTTGATGCAATTTTACTTGAATTGATACCAATAACTTGTCCCTTGATATTGATTAAAGCGCCACCAGAATTACCAGGGTTAATAGCTGCGTCTGTTTGAATAGCATTAGTTGAAATTGTTTCGCCATTTTCATTTTGTGAAGTTACTGTACGACTGAGACTTGAAACAATTCCTTCTGTTACAGAATTAGCATAATCACTGCCTAAAGGGCTACCAATAGCGATTGCTGGTTCTCCAACTTTTATTTTATCTGAATTAGCAAATTCAGCAACTGTCGTAACATACTTAGAAGAAATTTTAATAACAGCCAGATCAGAATAAGTATCAGAACCTACTAATTTACCCACAACTTTTTTACCATTAGCCATCATGATTTCTAATTTTTCTGCATCTTTAACGACATGATTATTTGTGACTAAATAAGCACTATCACCATCTTTTTTGTAGATAACGCCAGAACCTTCACCGTAGACCCCTAGACCATCCTCTGATTTATTTTTTTCTTGAGAACCGCTGTCATAATTGTAATAACTATTATCTGTTTTTTGATAATTGATGACAGATACAACTGTATTTTTGACATTTTTGACAGCTTTGGTAGTGTTGGATTTGGTATCATAAATGACATTACTAACAGTTGTTTTTCCATTGTTAGAAAACGATTTGTTACCAGTTATCCAATTAAAGGTAAGTGTTGATATAACTCCTAAAATAAAAGTTAAAAAATAACTAAAAAAGGTATAAACCATTTTAAAAAAGGATGAGATTTCGTATTGTTCACTTTAAAGCCTCCAAAATTTATAATGACTAGTCTAAATAATTTGACTTAATTATACCTTAAAATAATTAAAAAAGAAAGAATCCACAAGTTGTGGAAAACTTTCAGAAAATGTTGATTGCTATTTACAAAAAAGTACTTTTTAGAAAAATTTATGGTTTAAAAAACTGTGGAAAAGTATATTAAAAAAGATGTTATAATAAATTATATGAAGGTCAAATTAATCACAGTTGGTAAATTAAAGGAAAAATATCTGAAAGATGGAATTGCTGAATATTGTAAACGTCTAAAGCGTTTTACTAAATTCGAACTGGAAGAATTACCGGATGAGAAAATTCCAAATAATGCTAGTCAAGCTCAAAATACTCATATTCTTGAAAAAGAGGGTCAGCGAATTCTTAATAAGATTTCTAATCGTGAGTTTGTTATTGTTTTAGCAATAGAAGGGAAACAGTTTTCTTCTGAGAAATTTAGCCAACTTTTATCTGCTACAATGTTGAAAGGATATTCTGATTTGACCTTTGTTATTGGAGGGAGTTTAGGGTTATCACAGGAAGTTAAAAAAAGAGCTTCTATATTAATGAGTTTTGGCTTATTAACTCTTCCTCATCAGTTAATGCGTCTTGTTTTGGTAGAACAAATTTATCGAGCCTTTATGATTCAAGAGGGAAGTCCTTACCATAAATAAAGGAAAAAAGATCATTCTGAATATATCAAACTTTTTAAACAGCATTAGTATTATGGTTTAGAAAAGTTTGTAAAAGCCGATATTAATTGTGAATTACCCTAAAGTAAAAAAATCATGTTAAAATGATTTTTAAGAAGCTGATTTTTGATTACGCCGTTTAGTAATTGACTAACAATAGGTTATAAAAGAGCTATTGATTGGTCTTTACTATGATATTCTAAATTGATGATTGGATTCGACATTGATTAAGTACTAAGACTCATAAATATGAGATAAATCGTTTATTGCTTGTGAAACTAATAATACCTTATAAAAAGTTTCACGTGAAACAAAGGGGAAATTATGACAAAAGATTATCAAAATTTTGAAGGTTTAAGAGTAGCTATGCTTCTAACTTTTATGAGTGGTTTTATTGATGCTTATACATTTATTACACAAGGCGGACGCTTTGCTAGCATGCAAACCGGAAATCTTCTGTATATGATGATGAAATTTGCAGATGGTCATTTTAAAGAAGCTTTTAGTTTTTTATTTCCGATTATTTTCTTTATTTTAGGACAATTTTTTTACTATTTTCTTAGAAAGTGGATTACACCTAAAAATTTAAGGTGGCATAAATCAAGTACTTATGTATTATTTATTTTATTATCTGTTATAGCTATTTTTAGTCCGATTCTACCCTCTATTTTTACGATTGCGGGATTAGCCTTTTTCGCTTCTATTCAACTGGCAACCTTCAAAAGAGTTAGAGGTTATCCTTATACTAATACTATGATGACTGGAAATATAAAAAATGCTGCTTATCTTTTTCTTAAGGGCAGTGTAGAAAAAAATGAGCAGATTAGAAAACAGGCTTTTTATATTTTTATGGCTATTATTATGTTTATGATAGGTGTTTTATTATCGACTGTTACGTGCCATTATTTAATCAAAAGTAGTTTATATTTTTTACTTTTGCCTATGTTAGCCTTAATTTATTTTTTAAATAAAGAAGAAGCCTTTTAGATGAGATTAAAAGACTTTTTTGATCCCAGCAGGATTCGAACCTGCGACCGTTCGCTTAGAAGGCGAATGCTCTATCCAGCTGAGCTATGAGACCTCGTAACTCTATTATTCTAACAAAATTCATAGATGACTGTCAATCCTATTTTAAAGAACCTTGAGTTACTTTTTGAACATTTGTCAATGATGTGAGACCAAAAAAGATAAAACCTGACTAGCTTTTTGCTAGCCTATCAGGAGCTAGCTCCTGATAGGACTTTTCGCATGTCGATAGGAGATTTCCAGCCCAGAGTCTGCATGGGTAGTCTGTTTGAAGTGTAGAGGTAGCGTTTCATCTGTTTGATGAGGTCGTCATAAGAATAAAATTGTAAGTGCTGGTAGAATCGTCTATTGTCGTTTCTGTGGCTTCGTTCAACCTTACCGTTGTGTCTGGGAGTTCTAGGTCGGATGAGTTTGTGTTCAATGCTTAGTTCACGACAGAGAATATCCAGAGGGTGAACGTGTTTATTTTCCTTGAAATGGGTAAACTCGAAGCCATTGTCCGTTTGTATGATTTTCGGCTTGTAGCCAAAGTGTCGGATGGCCATTTTGACAAATTGGATGGTGGAATGAGAAGATTGTTCCTTGAAAGGGAAGATGAAGCGTTCTCGACTGGCCTCGTCAATGATGGTGTATTGGTAGAATTTATCAGGCATTGCCCCAGTATAGCAGTCTTTTGGCACGTATTTGACAGCCATCTGCCACTTGATACCGAGTTTTGTTGGTGTATCGTAAGGCTTTGGAATATAGGGTTTGGTCTTTGCTTTAGCAGGTTTGAAGAAGTCTAGTTTTCTCAAGATCCGAAAGAGTGAGCAGGGATGCCTGTCATAGCCCTTATTTAATTTGAGCTTGTAGAAGATTTCAATGAGAGTGGCATGGGGGTTTCTTCGAATACAGTTTTTTATCCAGGCTATTTCTTGTTCTGTATGAGCCTTGGGATGGGGTGTCAGAGGTCTGTGAGATTTGTCTTGAAGAGAGGCTTTGGTTCCGTCAAATCGTTTGTTCCACCTCATAAGGGAAGCTTTAGAGACCTTATAGCGTCGGCAGATGAAAGCAACAGAAGCGCCACCACGATAGGTTTTGACAGCATGGTAGCGAGTATCAAGGGTGTGTGGCAAATAACGAAGGGGTTGTGGTATACTAGTCATGAGAAGATTCCTTTTTGATGAGTGGGTGGTACTCTTATCATATCAAGGTTTCTTCTTTTTTGGGAGCTAGGTCTCACATCATTGACAAATGTTCATTTTTAGTTATAATTTTTTGAAAAAAAGCTAGACAAATAAAAGATATTTGTTATAATAATAAGAGTGTTGATGAAACATTTATGGTCCGTTGGTCAAGGGGTTAAGACACCGCCTTTTCACGGCGGTAACACGGGTTCGAATCCCGTACGGACTATATATTCCGGCATAGCTCAGTTGGTAGTAGCGCATGACTGTTAATCATGATGTCGTAGGTTCGAGTCCTACTGCCGGAGTGATAAGACACTAATCTCGTAATAATATGGGATTTTAGATTGAAGAAAAGATCCATTGGATTTTTTCTTCAATCTTTTTCTTTTCAAGATAAAAAAACTCCTAGAAACACTGATATATCAATACTTCTAAGACTTTTATTGTTTCCTCTTTTTGTAAAATTGACTGTTTTATAAAGTATGAGAGGTCTTATTTATGTTCTGATCAATTATTTTAAATTAAATTTTTAAAAGTTTTATTGTAAGAAAATTGGTAAAATACAAAGAGAAGGATACCTAGACAGGTAAGAAGAATTCCTTGATATAGCCCTTGAGGTACAAAAGTCATTATAATCTTCCCACTACCTTTAGAAACATCAATTTTCATTAGTCCATTTTGTGCTTTAGATATTTTAATTGCTTTTCCGTTTTGTTTAGCAGACCAACCTTTATCATATGGTAAAGTGTAAATCAAAGATGTTCTCTTTTTGGCAATATAGGTAGTAAAAATTTTGTTTTTCTTAGTTGTAGTTTTAACAGTTTGACTTTTTAATTGTTTTATACTTTTTTTATAGGCATTTAAATCGAGAGCATAAATATGTGGTAAATCATAACTAACCGTTTTATTTTTTGGAAAACTAAGCTTAAATATTAATGTTTGAGTTTTTTTATAATTTCCTAAATTAAAAAGATGATAACTTTCATCCATGATATAAGAACTTGTCTGCTTGTTAGTTGTTATAAAGACATTTTCGTCTTTATTATTAACTGTCAAGTTAGGAAGGCTGATATAAAGTTGACTATTTGCAGGACACTTTACAGTATAGTAAACTTTTGCTTTATTTCCTTTTGAATCATTAATAGTAACACGATTGTCTAAAACTTGCATTCCGACACTTGAAATAATAGGGATTTCTTTAAAAAGTGTAAGATTTAGATCTGTCAATTCATTAACAAATTTTTGTTGATTATCAAGGGGATAAGAATCAAAATTGACATCTTTGTAAATCTTATTTGACATAAGAGCTAAAGGAAGAGAGTAAGAATTTTTGTAAAATTGTAATTTATTATTTTTCTGTTTTAAATGGAATCCAAATTTATGAGGATTTTGATTACTAATATTGTATTTAATTGAAAAAAGACTATCCATCAAAATAGTATTATTAGGATAACTAATGGTAGAATGATTTCCTTGTGAATAGTAGCCTAGAGAATTCAATAATTGTGCCGATAAGTTATTTTTGACAGATGAGAATTGAGAAATGCTATTATAATTAAATTTCATACCATCATTGTAAGTTTGGGGAATTTGTTTTTCTGTTCGAAAGAATTCTAAGTTATCTTTTTTAGTTTTCTTAACATAGTTGTCAATTTCCTTTACACTATCTTCATAAACATCTTTTGAAGGGAAATTCCAGTCAGTTTGGATGCCTTCAATTTGATAAAAAGTATTTAAAGCTATTTCAAAACTTGTAAAGATAAGTGTAAAGGAAATAATAACTTTATAAGAAATTAATCGATTAAAAAAGATAAAAAGAATAATAAAATAACTAACTAAAAAGATAGTTGTTAATATAAAGTTAACATGTGTCAGATAATCATAATAATCTTTGAATAAAAAAGTTGCTAAAAATCCTACTCCCAAGAAAGTAAAGGCTGGATAAAAATTTTTCAATTTTATATCCCTTATTCGAGTTAACGTTTCAGCTGACATTATGACAATAATTAGGGAGAAAACCCAAGAATAACGATGCAAAAACATATTGGGTGAATGCATCCCTTGCCAAAATAAATCAAGTGGTTGAAAGTTAAAACTTGCAATAATAATAGTCAATAAAAGAAAATAAGCTACTTTAACCTGCCATTTTATAGATTTAACAAAGAAAAAGATAATAGCAAAGACTAAAGGAAGTAATCCAGCATAAATCGTTGGAATAGAGCCATATTTTGTCGTATCGTAACTGCCAAGAAGATTTTTAACAAAAAAATCGAAATACCAGATGTCTGATGATAAGCAATCAAAATGGTTTGCTATTTTTTCACCATGACTCTTTAAATCAAGAAATGTTGGAAGCAGCATGAAAGCACTTGTCAGCGTCGCAAAAATGGATACGAGCACGAAATCACTTAATCGTTTCAGTCTTTTTCTAATATCCCATGATACTTGTGTAAAGAACCAAAAGGTTAAGAAAATAGCTGCCATGAAACCAAAATAGTAATTTTGAATAAATAAACAAGTAAGAGTTAGAAAATAAAGAAAAATCCCCTTCTTTTCTATTAAATGTTGCAAACCAAGCATAATAAGTGGTAGCAGGATAAAAATATCTAACCAATTGTTTAATTCTAACTGACTGCTAGTAAAGCTCATTAAAGCATAAGATGTTGACAGCATCAAAACGAGTAATTTAGAGATTTTAGCATAAATTTGACCAAGACTGTAAAAAGCAGATAAACCAATTAGACCAAATTTGATTAAAGTGAAGAGATAAAAAGCATCTGCCATATTTTTTACATTAAAAAAGTAAGTAAAAGGTGTTAAAAAACTTCCCAAGTAATAACTTGTCAGAGCAAAAACATTAAAACCAAGACCAGCCTTAAAAGAGTAAAACAGACTGTCTGTTCCATGGAGAATATTACGAAAAAGAATATCAAAAATCACATATTGATGAAAACCATCACTAGCTAAAATAGTTGTGCTACTCCCCCAATAAATATTTTTGGAGAATAGAACAAGAAACATTATAAAACTTGGTAACAGAAAACTAAGACTATAGTGAAGAATACTTTGTTGGTGTTTTTTTATAAAAATTTTCATAGCAATTTTAAAATGTAAAAATAAAAAGCGTTTCCGCTTTTTATTGCCAGAGTTGTGCTACTTTAGCCTGAACTTCTTCATTTTCAAGAAATTCATCATAAGTCTCGTCAATACGATCAATGACACCATTTTTAGAGATAACCAAAATATGATTTGCTAATGTTTGAATAAATTCATGATCATGACTAGCAAAAATAATAGATTCTTTGAAATCTTTAAGTCCATCATTTAAGCTTGAGATAGACTCTAAGTCTAAGTGATTAGTTGGATCGTCGAGTACCAGTACATTGGATTTGAGGAGCATAAGTTTAGCTAACATCACGCGCACTTTTTCGCCACCTGATAGGACACTGACAGACTTGTTAACCTCATCACCAGAAAAAAGCATACGACCCAAGAACCCACGAAGAAAAGTATTATCATCTTCTTCTTTACTTGCAAACTGACGGAGCCATTCAAGAATAGATTCTCCACTCGCAAAATCATTTGTATTGTCTTTAGGAAGATAGGATTGACTTGTTGTAACACCCCATTTAATGGTACCTTCATAGTCAATATCTCCCATAAGTGCACGAATGAGAGCTGTTGACTGAATGTCATTTTGGCCAATAATAGCAGTTTTATCTCCAGAATTTAAAGTAAAACTGATATTGTCAAGAATGGTTTCACCATCAATTTTAACTGAAAGGTTTTCTACTGTTAAAAGATCATTTCCAATTTCACGTTCTGCTTTAAACTTAATAAAGGGATATTTACGGCTTGAGGGTACAATTTCTTCTAATTCAATTTTATCAAGCATTTTTTTACGAGAAGTTGCTTGTTTTGATTTAGAAGCATTGGCTGAAAAACGGGCAACAAATTCTTGTAATTCTTTGATTTTTTCTTCTGCTTTAGCATTACGGTCAGCTTGAAGTTTTGCTGCTAGTTCAGAAGATTCTTTCCAAAAATCATAATTACCCACATAGAGTTTAATTTTTCCAAAATCTAGATCAGCCATATGAGTGCAGACTTTATTGAGAAAATGACGGTCGTGAGAGACTACAATAACAGTATTTTCAAAGTCTATTAAGAAATCCTCTAACCAATTGATAGATTGGATATCTAAACCATTGGTAGGTTCATCTAGTAAAAGAACATCTGGTTTACCAAAAAGTGCTTTAGCAAGTAAAACTTTAACTTTATCACCGTTAGTGAGCTCACTCATGTTTTGATAGTGAAGTTCTTCAGGAATATTCAAATTTTGCAAGAGCTGAGAAGCTTCACTTTCAGCTTCCCAGCCATTTAATTCCGCAAACTGACCTTCAAGTTCAGCGGCGCGAACACCATCCTCATCTGAAAAATCAGGCTTCATATAAATAGCATCTTTTTCTTTCATGATATTATAGAGTTCTTGGTTGCCCATAATAACAACATCAATAGCGCGTTCTTCTTCGTAATCAAAATGATTTTGACGTAAAACAGATAAGCGTTCCTCTGGACCAAGAGAAACATAGCCTGTGGTAGGTTCAATATCACCTGATAGGATTTTTAAGAAAGTTGATTTTCCAGCACCATTAGCACCAATCAACCCATAAGTATTTCCCGCTGTAAATTTAATATTGACATCATCAAAAAGTTTACGATCGCTGAATCGCAGCGAAATATCTGATACAGTTAGCAATTTTCCACCTCATCTTTTAATACTATTTCATTTTACAAGAAAAGCCTTGATTTTTCAAACAGTACTCTCTTATTTCAAAGTTCAGTTAAAAATTATCCACTTAGTTAGGATTAGTCTGTTCTTCAAAAGCTGATTAGAAATGACATGTTTTTGAGGTACTGGTACTGTTGACATTATCGTATTGTTTGACAAAGAGAACAGGAGAACTCTACTTAGTATAGTTGATTGTACTTATGTAATTTTCCACAAAAGATGTAGGTGTTTGTAAGTGGTTGCAAGGTAGTTATATATGCTTATCTCAAACTTATTAATTTTGTTTGTTCTGTTTGATGTTAAGAATTGTGTTATAATGAAGTAATCGTATTTCTAGGAGAGAACAAATATGTCAAAACCTATTATTTTAACAGGAGATCGACCAACAGGAAAATTACATTTGGGACACTATGTTGGTAGTCTTAAAAATCGTGTCCTTTTACAAAATGAAAATAAATATGAAATGTTTGTTTTTTTAGCAGATCAACAAGCTCTCACAGACCATGCCAAAGAATCAGAAATTATTAAAGATTCTATTGCAAATGTTGCCCTTGATTATTTGTCAGTAGGTCTTGACCCTGAAAGGGTCACTATTTTTATCCAAAGTCAAATTCCGGAATTAGCTGAATTGACCATGTATTATATGAATTTAGTATCATTGGCTCGTTTGGAACGCAATCCAACTGTTAAAACTGAAATTGCTCAAAAAGGATTTGGCGAATCTATTCCAACAGGGTTTTTAGTTTATCCTATTTCTCAAGCAGCTGATATTACAGCTTTTAAAGCAAATTATGTACCTGTTGGCAATGATCAAAAACCCATGATTGAACAAACACGTGAAATTGTGCGTAGCTTTAATCATGCTTATAAAACGGATTGTTTAGTAGAACCAGAAGGTATTTATCCTAAAAATGAGGCAGCTGGTCGTTTACCAGGTTTAGATGGTAATGCAAAGATGTCAAAATCACTTGGTAATGGTATTTTCTTTCTGATGACGCTGATACTGTTCGTAAGAAAGTGATGAGCATGTACACAGATCCAAATCATATTCGTGTTGAAGATCCAGGTCAAATTGAAGGAAATATGGTTTTTCACTATCTTGATATTTTTGGACGTAAAGAAGACCAAACGGATATTGCAGCTATGAAAGAACATTATCAAAGTGGTGGACTTGGAGATGTTAAGACCAAACATTATCTTTTAGATATTCTTGAACGAGAATTAGCACCAATACGTAGACGCCGTCTGGAGTATGAAAAAAATATGGATCAAGTTTTAGATATTTTAAAAAAAGGTAGTGAAAAAGCGCGTAAAACAGCTTCAGAAACCTTAAATGAAGTTAAAAAGGCTATGGGAATTAATTATTTTTAGAATAGACCATTTAGGAGAGAACAAAAGACTAATGTTAAATTAACTTCTGTTCTTTTTCTTTTTTGAAATTTTCTAGAATTCATTGACAAATGATTTTAGCGTGTTATTATAGTAACAATAAAAAGGCCAGTAGGCAAAATGTATAGAAAAGAGGATTATTTTAATGTCAAATTGGAACACCAAATTTTTGAAAAAAGGTTATACTTTTGATGATGTATTGCTTATTCCGGCTGAAAGCCATGTTCTTCCAAACGAAGTCAGTATGCAGACAAAATTAGCGAAAAATTTGACATTGAATATTCCAATTATTACTGCAGCTATGGATACTGTTACTGATAGTAAGATGGCTATTGCTATTGCGCGTGCAGGCGGTCTTGGTGTTGTTCATAAAAATATGTCAATCAAAGAACAAGCTGAAGAAGTTCGAAAAGTAAAACGCTCAGAAAATGGTGTTATTATTGATCCTTTCTTTTTGACACCGGAGCATAAGGTGTCTGAAGCCGAAGAATTGATGCAGCGTTATCGTATTAGTGGTGTTCCGGTTGTTGAGACCCTTGATAATCGTAAGTTAATTGGAATTATTACCAACCGTGATATGCGTTTTATTTCTGACTATGAAACCCCTATTTCAGAACATATGACTAGCGAAAAGTTGGTCACAGCTCCTGTGGGAACAGATCTTGAAATAGCTGAACGTATCTTACATGAGCATCGTATTGAAAAATTACCTTTGATTGATGAAAAAGGTCGTTTATCTGGTCTCATTACTATCAAAGATATCGAGAAAGTTATTGAATTTCCAAATGCAGCAAAAGATGAATTTGGTCGTCTTCTGGTTGCTGGTGCGGTTGGTGTTACATCAGATACTTTTGAGCGTGCTGAAGCTCTCTTTGAAGCTGGAGCAGATGCTATCGTTATTGATACCGCTCATGGACATTCTGCAGGTGTACTTCGTAAGATTGCTGAAATTAGAGCCCATTTTCCAGATCGTACCTTGATTGCTGGCAATATTGCGACTGCTGAAGGAGCGCGAGCCCTTTATGAAGCAGGTGTTGATGTCGTTAAGGTGGGGATTGGACCTGGTTCAATTTGTACAACACGTGTGGTTGCTGGTGTTGGTGTTCCTCAAATTACAGCTATTTATGATGCAGCCAGTATTGCGCGTGAATATGGACGAACGATCATCGCTGATGGTGGGATCAAGTATTCAGGTGATATTGTTAAAGCCCTTGCTGCAGGTGGAAATGCTGTGATGCTTGGTTCAATGTTCGCTGGTACTGATGAAGCTCCAGGTGAAACAGAAATTTTTCAAGGTCGTAAATTTAAAACTTATCGTGGTATGGGGTCAATTGCAGCTATGAAGAAAGGCTCAAGCGATCGATACTTCCAAGGGTCTGTTAATGAAGCGAATAAACTCGTTCCAGAAGGTATTGAAGGACGTGTAGCTTATAAAGGAGCTGCAGCTGATATTGTTTTTCAAATGCTTGGTGGCATTCGCTCAGGTATGGGATATGTTGGTGCAGCTAATCTTAAAGAGCTTCATGAAAATGCTCAATTTATTGAAATGTCAGGTGCTGGTTTGATTGAAAGCCACCCTCACGATGTTCAAATAACTAATGAAGCTCCAAATTATTCTGTACAATGATATTTTAAGTAAAAAACTAAAACAAAACTGTTTAGTTTTTTACTGTCAAGAATACATTTACAATATCTTTATTAAGAGATAGCTTATTTAAAAGCATTAGGACATATTTATTGACAACATCTTTTACTATAGAGTAAAGGACGTTGTCAGTAGTTTTACAATTATTCTGATAGTACTTTTCCGTGGTTGATAGTAAATAACTTTAGTTTCTTAGGAAGTTGCTGAAGATGTTCAAGGCTAGTTGTTGTTATAAAGGTTTGAACATTATCTTTGATGCCTTCTAAAAGTTTGATTTGTCTATAATTATCAAGTTCACTCATGACATCATCTAGCAAGAGAATAGGGTAATCCCCAGTGACTGTTTTTATGAGTTCAATCTCAGCCAGCTTTAAAGATAAAATAAGGCTGCGATGTTGTCCTTGACTACCAAAGCTAGCGTTCATTTGATTGATGAAAAAGGCTAAATCATCGCGGTGAGGGCCAACACTGGTGTTCTTTTTGAAAATATCACCCTGCCGATTTTTTTGTAGCAGGTTTAAAAAATTATCACGAATATCTTTTTTATGATCAAATTTAACAGAAGAAAGGTAGGAAATTTTTAAATGTTCCTCTTGATTTGAAATAGAGAAATGATATTTATCAGCTTCTTTAGTTAAATTTTGGATAAAATCAAGGCGATGCTCAATAACCTTACTACCATAATCTACCAATTGTTCATCTAGAACAAAAAGAAAATCATTATCAACCTTCTTCTTTGATTTTAAATAGGTATTTCGTTGTTTAAGAACATGATTGTAATTTGATAAATCAGCTAAGTAAATAGGCTTGATTTGTCCTAAATCAATGTCGATGAACTTTCTTCTAAGACTTGGGGAGCCCTTTATTAGTTGTAGATCTTCTGGAGCAAAGAGAACAACAGTCATTGTTCCAATATAGTCTGAAAGTTTAGGTTGTTTGAGATAATTTATTTTTGTTGTTCGGCCCTTATTAGATAAATTGATTTCTAGAGGAACTTTGCCATTGACACGATTAAGAAGGCCAGATACATTTAATTCTTTTTGACCAAATTGAATAAGTTCTTTGTCAGATCGCGTTCGATGACTGCGGGTTAGAGATAAAAAATAAATAGCCTCTAGGAAATTGGTTTTTCCTTGAGCATTTTGTCCCACAAAAACATTAAGACTTGGGGAAAACTCAGATTCAATAGCTTTATAATTGCGATAATGTTTTAAATTAATTTTTTCTATCCACATAATTAAGTGCCAGGAAATTTAATAGTTTTTTTAGGTTTGGTACTTGTTTTCTGTTTGTTTTGTTGTTTTTTCAATTTGTTGAGTTTTTTGACAAAAGCTGCTACTCGTTCTTTTTCAGCCAGATTTTTTAAGTAGTTATCCCTTTCTTTTGAAGAAGGTTTAATAATAGTAATAAAGATATCTAAATTTGGAATGCTAATTTGGTCTCCTAGACGAAGTTTTTTACCACGACGTGTCTCAGGTTGACCATTAAATAAGATTTCTGTATTGGCCAAATAAGATTTTATGGCTCCTCCGCTTGGAATGATTCCCAAATTTTTCAAAAGGGCTTGTAATGTAATGTAGTCACTAAAGAGTTTATATTCCATAATTCCTCAACTTTCTCTTAAGATAATTATAGCATAAAATGATATAATTGAACGGAATAACCAATTAAAGGAAGATCTATGAAATTAGCCCAAGATGTGCAGTTACACTTACTTAAAACAAGTCAATTTAAGACGAATCATATTACCTTTCGCTTTTCTGGTGAATTAGATAGTAAAACGCTTGCTCGTCGTGTTTTAGTTGCTCAGATGCTTGCAACTGCTAATAATATTTATCCAACATCTCAAATTTTTAGAGAAAAGTTGGCCAATTTATATGGCGCTCAGTTTTCGACCTGCATATCAAAAAAAGGAAAGGTTCATATTGTTGATATAGATATTTCTTTTGTATCTGATAAATTTATTTTGGAAGGAAAGTCAATCTTAGGAGAAATTATCCATTTCTTAAGAGCGGCACTTTTTGAACCTCTCATTTCAGTAGAGCATTATCAAAGTAAAAGTTTTGATCTTGAAAAAGAAAATTTAATGAGATATTTACAATCTGACAAGGAAGATTCTTTTTATTACAGTCACTTAGAGTTACAAAAACTCTTTTTTAAAGATGACGTGCTAAAATATTCAAAATATGCTACTGCAGAGTTAGTAAGCGCTGAAAATTCTTATACAACGTATCAGGAATTTCAAAAAATGTTAAAAGAAGATCAGATCGATATCTTTGTTTTGGGTGATTTCGATGAATACCAAGTTTTACAAACTATTGAAGAATTCCCTTTAGAAGATCGCCAAAAAACATTGACCTTTGATTACCAACAAGAGTATTCGAAGATTGTTCAGGAAAAAGTTGAACAGCAAGAAAACCGACAGTCTCTTTTACAACTAGGCTATCATTTTCCTATAGCCTATGGGGAAGGTGATTACTATGCCCTACTTGTTTTTAATGGTCTTTTGGGAGTTTTTCCTCATTCTAAATTATTTACTGAAGTTCGAGAAAAAAGAAGATTAGCTTATAATATTGGAAGTTATTTTGATGTTTACACGGGTTTACTTCAAGTTTACACCGGTTTTGACAGTAAGAAAAGACAGCAGATATTTCAGTTGATAACAAAGCAATTCAATGATTTAAAATTAGGTCGGTTTTCAAGTCATTTATTACTTCAAACAAAAAAGATGTTAATAAACAATATGCAATTATTTGAGGACAATCCCAAAAATAGAATTGAAATGCATTATAATCATTGTGTTTTTGGGGATAAATGTTTAGATCTGAAAGAATGGATTGACAGAATTGACAATGTTAGTAAAGAAGATATTGTCAAAGTAGCTAGTCTCATTAAGTTACAATCTATTTATTTTTTAGAAGGAGAGTAATTTGGCAGCAACAAGATTAAAGAGACGAAAATTTCCAACCATCAATGAAGAATTTTACTATAATCAACTAGAAAATGGTATGACTGTTTTTCTGATACCTAAAGAATCATTTAAGGAAACTCTTGCTGTAATGAGCAGTCGCTTTGGTTCATTTGACACAAACTTTACAGTTGATGGTAAAAAGAAATCTTATTTAGCAGGCATTGCTCACTTTTTAGAACATCAGTTATTTGAAATGAATAATCAGAAAGATGCTGCTTATGAATTTACAAAATTAGGTGCAGAAAGCAATGCTTACACAACCTTTGATAAAACAATTTATTACTTTTCAACAGCTGATAATATTAAGAAAAATTTAGATTTATTACAGGAGTTTACCAGTCAAATAAACTTTACAGATATGTCAATTGAAAAAGAAAAGAAAATCATAACTCAAGAACTTAATATGTACCAAGATGATTCTGATGATTATCTCTACCAAGTTATTTTATCTAAACTTTATCCTCAAACCTCTTTAGCAGAAGATATTACTGGAAATAAAGATAGTATTGATAAATTAACAAAAATAACTTAGAGGAAAATTTTTCATTATTTTTATCAACCTGAAAATTTAACTCTTTTAGTGGCAGGAGACTTTGATGTTAAAAGGGTTTATAAAGATATTGTTACTACTCAAAGGCAGTTACCAAACAAACCAAAATTTGAAATTAAACGTTCCCCTTTAAAGTTACTACCAATAACTCCAGCGAGTTCAATGCAAATGGATATTTCTATTTCAAAATTAGCAGTAGGTTTTCGCTTTAATTTTATTAAGAAAAACTAAAAATCTTTGATGAAGGAAAAATTACTTTTAAAGCTCTTTTTTATTCTTTTGTTTGGTTGGACATCAGAGCACTATCAGCAATGGTATGAAGATAGAAAAATTGATGATTCTTTTGAGCTAAAAATTGAAGTGTCAACTTCTTATCAATTTGTTGTCATTTTGCTTGACACTAAAGAGCCAATAGCAATGTCTAACAAGATTAGGCAGACAATTAAGAAGTTTAAGACAGATACCAATCTTTCTGCCTCACATTTACAAACAGTAAAAAAAGAGTTATATGGTGATTTTATTGGGAGTTTAGATTCACTTGAGGCTCTTTCTAGTCAATTTATAGATAATTTATGGGGAGAAGAAACTTATTTTGATTTTCCTACTGTTTTGCAAAATATAGAAATAAAAGATGTATTGGAATTTGGAGAAAAAATAACAAAGGAAATGCAGCTAACCGATTTTACATTATTTCCAAAATAAACAGAAAATCTATTTAAAATTTGTTATAATAAACAAGATTAGTATAGATAAAGGAACTGAGGTAAGGTAAACATGAATAAGATAGGTGATACTCTACGTGATGCCCGTATTGAAAAAAAATTGAGTTTTGATGATGTTGTAGATAAAACCGGAATTGCTCCTCACTACATATTGGCAATGGAGTTAGATCAACTTAAATTATTACCAGAAGGCAAAACAAATGAGTATTTAGAAAAATATGCTCAGGTTGTTGGCTTAGATCCGGTTTCTATTATTCATGGTTATCGCAATCAGGAAATGAGCGATGAACTTATTCTACCTTCTTCTGCAGAATTAGCTGCTTCTCCAGATAGCAATATAGAGAAGAAAGATGAAGAAAAATCAATTGAAGAACCTCAAGAGTTAGCCATTGATAGTTTGGATGTTACTCAAAATATTACAGAAGAGAGTCCACAAATAGAAGATTTTAAGGTTAAATCAGAAGAGGTAAGTGAAAAAATAGAAACAATACCATCTCGACTTAGTAAATACGATTATGATGAAGAACCGAAAAGAAAATTCCATGGGCTTTAATTCTGCTAATTTTACTTGCTTTAGCTATTATCAGTTATGTTGGATATGTGGTTTATAATCAGCTGCAAACTGATTCAAATAAGACCGAATTAAGTACCTCTACGAAAAAATCTAAGGATACTAAAAATAATGCCAATTCAACGACACAAAGTCAGACAAGCATAACAACAGACTTTGCTGATGGTGGAAATAACATCACCCTAAGTAATACTAATGGAAAAGTAGAGGTTACCTTTACTTTGACAGGGGATGAAGAAAGTTGGGTTTCAGCAACTAACACTGCTGATGGAGAATCTGGAACAACTCTAACAGCAACTGATAAAACTTATACTGTTACTTTAGCAGAAGGTTCAACAACATCTATGCTGACAGTCGGTTCACCTAGCAGTGTTGAAATTGCGATTAATGGTCAAAAAGTGGATACTACAAACCTTGTTAATGCTGGTTTGACTAATATTAATTTGACAGTCCAATAAAGGAGTTTTGAATGGCTAAGAAGGAAAATATCCCTAATTTATTAACGTTAATCAGAATTTTATTAATTCCAGTCTTCTTACTTCTAACATCTGTGACTAGTAGTGTCACTTGGCATATTATTGCAGCTATTATTTTTGCTGTGGCAAGTTTAACTGACTATTTGGATGGTTACTTAGCACGTAAGTGGAAAGTTGTTACTAATTTTGGTAAATTCGCAGATCCGCTTGCTGATAAGATGTTAGTCATGAGTGCTTTTATCATACTTGTTGGTCTTAACTTAGCGCCAGCTTGGATTTCCGCTATCATTATTTGTCGTGAATTAGCTGTAACAGGACTACGTTTACTTTTAGTTGAAACAGGTGGTGAAGTTTTGGCTGCTGCTATGCCAGGAAAAATTAAAACAGCTACTCAAATGTTTTCAATTATCTTATTGCTTTGCCATTTTGAATTTGTAGGAACTATTCTGCTTTACATAGCTCTCTTCTTTACGCTTTATTCAGGTTATGATTACTTCAAAGGAGCTGGCTTTCTTTTTAAGGATACCTTTAAATAAAAAATGACAGATAAAATAATTGAGTTAAAAAATGTTACTTTTCGCTATGATGAAAATCAGGAAAAACCAACCTTAAATAATATTTCGTTTCACGTGAAACATAGAGAATGGTTATCAATTATTGGCCATAATGGTAGTGGTAAATCAACAACAGTACGCTTAATTGACGGACTCTTAGAGGCTGAATCAGGCCAGATTTTGATAGAAGGTCACAAATTATCAGAGGACAATGTTTGGGATATTCGCCATAGAATTAGTATGGTTTTTCAAAATCCTGACAATCAATTTGTTGGGGCAACTGTAGAAGATGATGTTGCTTTTGGTCTTGAAAATAAAGGAATTCCTTTAAAAGAGATGAGAGAACATGTTGCAGAAGCTTTGAATCTTGTTGGTATGTCTGATTTCAAAACACGAGAACCAGCTAGATTATCAGGGGGTCAAAAGCAAAGGGTGGCTATTGCGGGTGCAGTGGCTATGCATCCCAACATTATCATTTTAGATGAGGCTACTAGTATGTTAGATCCAGAAGGTCGTTTAGAGTTGATTGGAACGATTCAAAAAATTCGTGAACAATATGGTATGACAGTCATTTCAATTACACATGATTTGGATGAGGTAACACTTAGTGATCGTGTGTTGGTGATGAAAAACGGACAAATTGAATCTAGCTCAAGTCCAAGAGAGCTCTTTTCGCGAGGAGATGAACTTTTGGATCTAGGGTTAGACATCCCTTTTACCTCAACTATTATAAAAGCATTGCGAAAAATTGGCTTTACATTCGATAATCGTTATTTACTAGAAAAGGAACTGGAAGATAAGTTATGGGCATTAATCTCCAAGAAGTAAGTTACACTTATCAAGCGGGAACACCTTTTGAAGGTCGTGCCCTTTTTGACGTTAGTTTGGAGATTAAAGATGGCAGTTTTACAGCTTTTATTGGTCATACGGGTAGTGGCAAATCAACAATTATGCAATTGTTAAATGGACTGAATACACCAACTGAAGGAACAGTCCTTGTTGATGATGTTGCTATTAGGTCAGACTCTAAAAATAAAGATATTAAAAATATTCGTAAAAAAGTTGGTTTAGTCTTTCAATTTCCAGAAAGTCAACTTTTTGATGAAACAGTTTTAAAAGATGTTGCTTTTGGCCCACAAAATTTTGGTATTTCAAAAGAAGAAGCAGAAAAATTAGCACGGGAAAAACTAGCTATGGTAGGTATTTCTGAGGAACTGTTTGAAAAGAATCCTTTTGAATTATCTGGTGGTCAAATGCGCCGTGTAGCTATTGCTGGTATATTAGCAATGGAGCCTAATATTCTCGTTTTGGATGAACCAACTGCTGGTCTTGATCCTAAAGGACGGCGTGAACTAATGACCTTGTTTAAGGAGCTTCATCAAGAGGGAATGACTATTG
This sequence comes from Streptococcus troglodytae, assembly GCF_002355215.1. NCBI lineage: Bacteria > Bacillati > Bacillota > Bacilli > Lactobacillales > Streptococcaceae > Streptococcus > Streptococcus troglodytae. Next base: position 2,077,663 of record NZ_AP014612.1, on the reverse strand, counting down.
TTTTGGTCACTCATTTGATGGATGATGTTTCTAATTATGCAGATTGGGTTTATGTTTTAGAAAAGGGACGGATTGTTCTATCTGGTAGTCCAAAATCAGTTTTTCAAGAAATTGAATTTCTGGAAAGTAAACAATTGGGGGTTCCTAAAATTACCCAATTTGCTGCTCATTTGCGTGAAAGAGGGATGACTTTTGATGCTCTACCTATTACTTTAGAAGAATTTGTGGAGGCGATTGAGAATGAATAATCTTATCCTTGGGCGATACATTCCGGGTGATTCTCTCGTTCATCGTCTGGATCCAAGAAGTAAATTGTTATCAATGCTTATTTTCATTATTGTCGTTTTTTGGGCTAATAATGTTCTTACAAATCTCTTAATGCTTGTTTTTACAATGATTCTGGTTTTTTTATCGCATGTAAAAATTAGCTTTTTTCTAAAGGGTTTGAGACCAATGATTGGTTTAATCCTCTTTACAACACTTTTTCAAGTTCTTTTTACACAAAATGGCCATGTTTTATTTCATTTATGGATTATCAAAATAACTGATTCTGGTATTGGGCAGGCAGCTTTGATTTTTATGCGTTTTGTTTTAATCATTATTTTTTCAACGCTTTTAACTTTGACAACAACGCCACTCAGTTTAGCAGATGCAGTCGAGTCACTTTTAAAACCTTTAGAACCTTTAAAAGTACCTGTTCATGAGATTGGTTTAATGCTATCATTAAGTTTACGATTTGTTCCAACCTTGATGGATGATACAACACGAATTATGAATGCTCAAAGAGCACGTGGTGTTGATTTTGGTGAAGGAAATTTGATACGAAAAATTAAATCTATCATTCCTATTTTAATTCCGCTTTTTGCATCTAGTTTTAAAAGGGCAGATGCTTTAGCAACAGCAATGGAAGCGCGTGGTTATCAAGGTGGTGCAGGACGTAGCAAATACCGTTTATTAAAATGGACTTATAAGGACAGCTTGGCTATTGTTGGTATTTGTTTGCTTGGCTTTATTTTATTTTTATTAAAAAAATGAGAAGACACTTCGATTCTATGAGAAGTTAATTTTTTCAGATAAGTATGGAATCGCTTTTCTTAAAAGGAAAAGAAGGCAGTTACTTTTTCTAATCACAACTTAATTGTAATATTTTTAATACTACTCTAAAAAGCAAGTAATATAACTACTGTATCATGTATATATAATTTGTCTAAAGGAGAAACTAATGTCTATTAAAAATATTTTAGAAAACAAAACGACAACAATTAAAGCTAGTTTTGCAGGAATTGCAACAGCAGCTAGTTTAATTTTACCTATGGCAGTACAGGCAGAAACTACTACTACTTATACTGTAAAATCAGGTGATACTTTATCAGAAATTGCTTCAACACACGGAACAACTGTTGATAAGCTTGCTAAGTTAAATAAAATTAATAATATCCATCTTATTCATGCTGGTCAAATTTTAGAATTAGATACAGCAACAGAAGCTCCCGCTGCAACGCCAGTACAAGAAAGTCAAATAAATGAAGCTGAAGCAGCAGCCCCAGTATCTGCTGAAACTAGTCAAGCGAGCGAAGTGACGACAACAGCCCCAGTACAAGAAAGCCAAACAAGTGAAGTTATAACTTCAGCGCCAGCTGAAACCAGTCAGGCAAGCGAAGTACCAACTGAAACCAACCAAAAAAATGAAGTAAGTTCAGCAGTATCGGTTGAAACCAGTCAAACGAGTGAGGCGACGACTTCAGCTCCAGCGGAGACTAGTCAAATAAGCGAAGCAACGACAGCGGAACCAACTGAGACCAGCCAAAAAAATGAAGTAGCAGCTTCAGCTGAAGAAAACCAAACAACAATGAATACTAGCGATTTAAGCACATCTGATGCAGCTGCAAAAGAATTCATCGCTCAAAAAGAATCAGGTGGTAATTATAATGCTAAAAATGGTCAATATTATGGACGTTATCAATTGAGTGATTCTTACTTGAATGGTGATTTATCAGAAGAAAATCAAGAACGTGTAGCAGATGCTTATGTATCAAGTCGCTACGGCTCATGGACTGCAGCTCAAGCTTTCTGGAATGCTAATGGTTGGTATTAAATTTTATAGATATAGATGCAAAATACTCAAAATTTTAATATTTTGGGTATTTTTATTTAATCTAAATGTAATTGTAATATTTTTAACATAAAAACAAAATCAAAGTAATATTTAATCGATATTATAGAAATCGAGGTAATGAAAGGAATTAAGTTTTATGTATAGTAGAGTCAAAAAATCGAAATTCAGAAAAATGCTGAAAAGTCAATTTTGGGTTTTACCATTTTTGTAGGGTTTGCCTCCTTTTTACAGGTGAATCAGTCAATACAGAAGCACATATTAAAAAATCAGAATCTGTTCTTGCTCACACTGCACAGGCTCAAGAAGTGAGCCAAGATCAACAGATAACTTCCGCTGAACTAACTTCCTCTCCTTCAGAAGAAGCCTCTTCAGAAGCAATAACAGAGGTTGCAGCAACTGAACCAACTGATAATGCGAATTATAATACTGCTTATGCCTCTCAGGCAGCTCAAGCAGCTAATGTCAATCATAATGGTAATCTTACTAATGGCAACACTGCTGGTGCAGCTGGTTCAGAAGCAGCGGCTCAAATGGCAGCAGCAACTGGAGTTTCTCAGTCAACTTGGGAATATATTATTGCACGAGAATCAAATGGCCAAGTCACTGCAGCTAATGGTTCAGGAGCTTCAGGTCTCTTTCAAACTATGCCTGGTTGGGGTTCAACTGCAACAGTTCAAGATCAGGTTAATTCAGCTATCAATGCTTATAAGGCCCAAGGTTTATCAGCTTGGGGTATGTAATTTAGAAAAAACACTTATTATCCTCTGCACCTCAAAAGTTAGATATAAAATCTGGCGAATGAGGTGCTTTTCTTATGGATAGATGATATTTGATTTTCATGAGGTGAAGACTAATATTATTTTTATTAAATGCTTGTTATACTTATGGCATTTTATTTTATGTTATAATATGATTTGCGCTGATGCGCATTCAAAATCGACCTTCAAATCGATATTTGAATAACTAGACCCTTCAAGTCTATGTTAAAAAATAATTGAGCTTGAGCTAAGTCTTCAGAAAAAAAGTCTAGAAAATCCTGATTTTTTGGTATTTTCCTATTTTTTTGTTGGATTTTATGCACAAGTATCTTACATTTGATGGGAGGATTATCAATGACAGATAATTCAAAAACACGTGTCGTTGTTGGCATGAGTGGTGGCGTTGATTCGTCGGTGACAGCTCTGCTTTTAAAAGAGCAAGGTTATGACGTGATTGGCGTTTTCATGAAAAACTGGGACGATACAGATGAATTTGGCGTTTGTACAGCTACTGAAGATTACAAAGATGTGGCTGCGGTAGCAGATCAGATTGGCATTCCTTACTACTCTGTCAACTTTGAAAAAGAGTATTGGGATCGTGTCTTTCAGTATTTCTTAGCGGAATATCGTGCAGGACGCACACCCAATCCAGATGTCATGTGTAACAAGGAAATCAAATTTAAAGCCTTTCTTGATTATGCTATGACCCTTGGTGCGGATTATGTGGCGACTGGACATTATGCGCAAGTGTCACGTGATGCAGATGGGACTGTCCATATGTTGCGCGGAGCGGATAACAACAAGGATCAAACTTACTTTTTGAGTCAGTTATCACAAGAACAGCTGCAAAAGGTAATGTTTCCTTTAGGACATTTGCAAAAGCCACAAGTTCGTGAAATTGCAGAAAAGGCAGGATTGGCAACAGCTAAGAAAAAAGACTCGACAGGAATATGCTTTATTGGTGAAAAGAATTTTAAAGAGTTTTTGAGTAACTATTTGCCAGCTCAAAAAGGTCGTATGATGACTATTGATGGTCGTGATATGGGAGAACATAATGGCTTAATGTACTATACCATTGGTCAACGTGGCGGCATGGGAATTGGTGGGCAAAAAGGTGGAGATAATGCACCTTGGTTTGTTGTAGGGAAAGATTTGTCTCAAAATATTCTCTACGTTGGGCAAGGTTTCTATCATGACGCACTTATGTCAACTAGCTTGACAGCTAGTCAGGTTCATTTTACACGAAATATGCCAGATAAGTTTACATTAAATTGCACAGCTAAGTTTCGTTATCGTCAACCAGATAGTAAAGTAACTGTCAAGGTAAACGGTGACAAAGCAGAAGTTTTTTTCGATGAACCCCAACGTGCTGTTACACCTGGTCAAGCAGTTGTTTTCTATAATGAAGATGAATGTCTTGGCGGTGGACTTATTGACAATGCCTATCAAGAAGAAAAAGTTTGCCAGTATATCTAATTTGACAATCTTGTCAATATGCTAAAAGTAGAGCTTATAAACAGATTGCTAGGAGTTTGAAATGAAAATTGGTGTTATTCAAGCGAGTACAAGGACAGACCTCAATCAACTTCTTTTTGAGGCGGTCAAACAGGCAGCTGGAAATCAGCATGAAATTGTCAATTTTGGAGTCTTTCCGCAAGAAACTGAAAATTATTCCTATGTTGAAGTGGCTATCATGATTAGTCTACTTATTGAAACTGGGGCTATTGATTTTATGGTTTCTGGTTGCTCGTCTGGTCAAGGAATGATGATGGCATGTAATAGTTTGCCTGGTTTACGAGCTGGTTTTGTTCAGACACCGCAGGATGCTTTTCTCTTTGGTCGTATCAATAATGGAAATGTTGCTTCACTTTCTCTGGGTTTAAATTTTGGTTGGGCTGGGGAGTTGAATTTGCAATATGTCTTAAATGAGTTATTTCATGGGGAATTCGGTATTGGTTATCCACCAGAAGTAGCTGAGCGAAAACGTGAAGAAGCACAACTTCTACTTACTTTAAATGATATAACTAAAAAATCATTTTTAGAAATTATTGATCAACTTGACGAAGCATTGCTTTTTAAGATTTTAAAAAGAAAAGATTTGACAGCTTATCTTTTTGAGCACGGGAGCAACTCTCTGCTATTAGAACGATTACAATTTTTTAGAAATTGATTTTTAAGATGAATTTGATAAAATAAATATAACAATAATCATGATGGTCAAAGCTCATGAGAATTGTTGGTCTTTTGACCTACAATTTTCGAGGGTTTTGACTATTTTTGTGTTTGGGAGATAGAAATGACACACGAATTTACTGAAAACTATGATGTTATTGTCATCGGCGCTGGTCATGCTGGTGTGGAAGCCAGTCTTGCTACTAGTCGTATGGGCTGTAAGACTTTACTGGCCACTATTAATTTGGAAATGTTGGCTTTTATGCCTTGTAATCCTTCAATTGGTGGTTCTGCTAAGGGGATTGTCGTTCGTGAGATTGATGCTCTTGGCGGTGAGATGGGAAAGAATATTGATAAGTCCTATATTCAAATGCGAATGCTCAATACGGGTAAGGGTCCGGCAGTACGTGCTCTACGTGCACAGGCTGATAAGGCACTTTATGCTCGCAACATGAAACATACGGTTGAACAACAGGAAAACTTAACCTTACGTCAATCTATGATTGATGAAATTTTGGTTGAAGATGGTAAAGTTATTGGTGTTAGGACGGCGACGAATCAGAAATACAGCGCTCAGGCTGTCATTGTGACAACTGGTACAGCATTGCGCGGTGAGATCATTTTAGGCGAATTAAAATATTCATCTGGTCCTAATAATAGTCTCGCTTCGGTAACTTTGGCAGATAATTTGAGAGATTTAGGTCTGGAAATTGGCCGCTTTAAAACGGGAACACCGCCACGAGTTAAGGCTAATTCTATTCATTATGATGAAACTGAAATTCAGCCCGGAGATGAGAAACCGAATCACTTCTCGTTTATGTCCAAAGATGAAGATTACCTTAAAGATCAGATTCCTTGTTGGCTGACCTATACCAATCAAAGTAGTCATGATATTATTAATAAAAATCTTTACAGAGCACCTATGTTTTCAGGTATTGTCAAGGGTGTGGGACCACGTTATTGTCCTTCTATTGAGGATAAGATTGTCCGTTTTGCTGACAAAGATCGTCATCAGCTTTTTTTAGAGCCTGAAGGACGTGAAACAGAAGAAGTCTACATTCAAGGTCTGTCAACGAGTTTGCCAGAAGATGTTCAAAAAGATTTGGTCCATTCGATTAAAGGACTGGAGAATGCTGAAATGATGCGGACTGGCTATGCTATTGAATATGATATTGTTCTGCCTCATCAATTGCGGGCAACTCTGGAAACCAAGAAAATCTCAGGGCTATTTACGGCTGGTCAAACAAATGGGACGTCTGGTTATGAAGAAGCCGCTGGTCAAGGAATTATCGCTGGTATCAATGCTGCCCTTAAAATTCAAGGAAAACCAGAATTGATCCTCAAGCGTAGCGATGCTTATATTGGTGTTATGATTGATGACTTGGTTACTAAAGGAACCCTTGAACCTTATCGTTTACTAACATCGCGTGCGGAGTATCGTCTGATCTTACGTCATGACAATGCAGATTTACGCTTGACAGAAATTGGCCATCAGATTGGTCTAGTGAATGATGAACACTATATGCGGTTCCAAATCCGTAAAAATCAATTTGACAATGAGTTGACAAGGTTGTCAAGTATAAAACTAAAACCAGTCGCTAAAACAAATAAACGTATTGAAGAACTTGGTTTTAAGCCCTTGACAGATGCTTTGACAGCAAAAGAATTTATGCGTCGACCAGAAATCAATTATGCCATTGCAACAAGTTTTGTCGGCCCTGCAGCGGAAAACTTAGATGATAAGGTCATTGAACTTCTAGAAACCGAAATCAAATACGAGGGCTACATTAACAAAGCCCTTGATCAAGTTGCAAAAATGAAGCGAATGGAAGAAAAGCGAATTCCTAAAAATATTGACTGGGACGCTGTTGATTCTATCGCGACAGAGGCTCGTCAGAAATTTAAGAAAATTAATCCAGAAACTATTGGTCAGGCCAGTCGCATTTCTGGAGTGAATCCAGCCGATATATCAATCCTTATGGTCTATCTTGAAGGAAAGAATAGAAGTCGTACAAGATAAAATGAAAGGAATTCCTCTTTGTCCCTTCTATATTTTATAAGAGTTTTATGATATAATTAGGGCTTAAGAGGTTTAGATAATGAAAAGATTTCGTTTTGCCACTAGCCATTTAATCATGATTGGAATGATTTTGTTTGGAATTTTGGCTATTAGTGCGCGTGTTTTTCCAGATTCACCACTGTTAATGTTTATTATTTTTTTGACCTGTGTAGCTGTAATCATACTGCTTTACTATCAAAAGAATATTTATGAAATTTCTGAATTAGAGCAGATTGAACTCTTAAATAGCCAAACTGAAGGTAAGCTGATTACTATGCTTGATCAGATGCCGGTAGGTGTTATTCAATTTGATCCTGAAACAGATAAAATTGAGTGGTTTAATCCTTTTGCAGAGTTAATTTTCACGAAGGAAGACGGTGAATTTGACGGTGAATTTATCAGCAGTGTCATTAAAAATAGAAAAGAAGGTTCTGTTGATCAAACGATGGAAGTTGGGGATAATAAATATTCTGTTGATATAGATTTAGACAATGGTATTTTTTATTTTTTCAATTTATCCAGAGAAAGTGAGGATCAAAGGCAAGGATTAGATTTACAACCTGTCATTGGTATTATATCTATTGATAATTATGATGATACGATTGAGTCTTTAGCAGATGCAGATGTTTCTCAAATTAATGGCTTTATTGCTAATTTTATTTCTGAATTTGCTCAAAGTAAGGAAATTTTTTATCGCCGTGTCAATATGGATCGTTTTTATTTCTTTACAGATTATAGTGTCTTAGATCAACTCATTCAAGATAAATTTGAGGTATTAGAGCAATTTAGAAAGGGGGCTCAAGAGCGCCAGCTTCCGTTAACTTTAAGTATGGGGATTTCCTATGGCAATGCAAATCATAGTCAAATTGGACAAATTGCTTTGAAGAATCTGAATATTGCTCTTGTCCGTGGTGGCGACCAAGCTGTTATCCGTGAAAATGACGAACATAAGAAACTGCTTTATTTTGGTGGAGGGACAGTCTCAACTATTAAGCGTTCACGTACTAGGACACGCGCTATGATGACTGCTATTTCTGATAAAATTAAAACAGTGGATAGTGTCTTTGTTGTAGGGCATAAAAATCTTGACATGGATGCTTTGGGAGCTTCTGTTGGAATGCAGGCTTTCGCAAACAATATCATTGAACATGCTGCTTATGCTGTCTATGATGAAGATAGTATGAGTCATGATGTAGCAAGAGCTGTCAATCGTTTAAAGGAAGATGGACATACTCAACTTTTAACAGTCAAAGAGGCTATAGAACAAGTAAGTGATAATTCTCTTCTTGTCATGGTGGATCATTCTAAATTGCAACTAACGTTGTCAAGAGAGCTTTACAATAAGTTTACAGAAGTTATTGTGATTGATCACCACAGAAGAGATGATGATTTTCCAGAAAATGCTATTTTAACCTTTATTGAAAGTGGAGCAAGCAGTGCTAGTGAATTAGTAACAGAGCTCTTACAGTTCCAAAATGGGAAATACCATCTCAGTAAAATTCAAGCTAGTATTGTTATGGCTGGGATTATGCTTGATACAAAAAGTTTCTCGACTCGTGTAACAAGCCGGACCTTTGATGTAGCCAGCTATTTACGTACGCTTGGCAGTGACAATGTTGAAATTCAAAATATTTCAGCTCTTGATTTTGATGAATACCGTTTAATTAATGAACTTATTTTACGTGGCGATCGTATTTTACCAAATTTTGTTGTTGCTACTGGAGAAGATGACATCAGTTATTCCAATGTTATTGCTAGCAAGGCTGCTGATACTATGTTAAATATGGCTGGGATTGAGGCTACCTTTGTTATTACTAGAAATGACGAAAGAACAGTTTGTATATCCGCGCGGAGCCGCAATAAAATTAATGTTCAACGGATTATGGAAGAAATGGGTGGCGGTGGCCATTTCAACTTAGCAGCCTGTCAATTAAAAGGTACAAGTGTTAAAGAAGCCCGCAAACTCTTATTAGAAAAGATAAAAGAAGAATTTACAGGAAACGAGGAAGCTTAAGATGAAAGTTATTTTTTTAACAGATGTCAAAGGTAAAGGTAAGAGAGGGGAAGTAAAAGAAGTTCCTACAGGCTATGCTCAGAATTTTTTAATTAAGAAAAATTTGGCTAAGGAAGCCACAAAGCAAGCTATTAATGAGTTAAAAGGAAAGCAAAAATCTGAAGAAAAAGCTCAAGCCGAACTTTTAGCTGAGGCTAAAGCCGTTAAAATTAAACTTGAACAAGAATCAACGCTTGTTCAATTCAGTGAAAAGGTTGGTCCAGACGGTCGTACTTTCGGTTCTATTACAGCCAAAAAAATTTCTGAAGAATTAAACAAACAATTTGGGATCAAACTGGATAAACGTCATATTAAATTAGATCATCCGATTCGAGCAATTGGTTTAATTGAAATTCCTGTAAAACTTCACAAAGATATTAATGGCATCATTAAACTTCAAATTAAAGAAGCTTAAATGAGAATGTAAATGGGTTAGGAGGTGAAATTGTGCCAGAGACTCCAGAATTACGAGTACAGCCTCAAGATTTAGTTGCGGAACAATCTGTTCTAGGTTCTGTTTTTATATCGCCAGAGAAATTGATTGCTGTTCGGGAATATATTGATCCTGAAGATTTTTACAAATATGCTCATCGTGTTATTTTTAAAGCGATGATTAGTCTTAGTGATCAAAACGATGCCATTGATGCGACAACCGTTCGTGCTATTCTTGATAATCAAGGAGATCTTCAGAATATTGGTGGGATTTCCTATCTGGTTGAATTGGTTAATAGTGTGCCAACCAGTGCTAATGCTGAGTATTATGCTAAAATTGTAGCTGAGAAAGCTATGCTTCGGCGGATTATTTCACGCTTGACAGAAGCTGTTAATCAAGCTTACGAAGGTGCAATAAACTCTGAAGATATTGTTTCAGGTGCGGAAAAAGCCCTGATTGATGTTAATGAGCGCAGTAATCGTAGTGGATTTCGTAAAATTTCAGATGTGCTTGCTGTCAACTATGAAAATTTAGAAGTTCGTTCTCAACAAACAACAGATGTTACAGGACTTGCTACTGGTTTTCGGGATCTTGATAAGATTACAACAGGTTTACACCCAGATCAACTTATTATTTTAGCTGCTAGGCCAGCGGTAGGTAAGACGGCTTTTGTTCTTAATATTGCCCAAAATGTTGGCACTAAAATGAATCGTCCAGTTGCTATTTTTTCTCTAGAAATGGGAGCTGAAAGTCTGGTTGATCGTATGCTGGCTTCAGAAGGAATGGTTGATGCCCATAATTTACGAACAGGTCAGTTAACCGAACAGGATTGGCAAAATATAACGCTTGCACAAGGGACTCTAGCTGATGCACCAATTTATATTGATGACACTCCGGGAATCAAGGTTACAGAGATTAAGGCACGTGCTCGAAAATTAGATCAGGAACTAGAGGAAGGATTAGGATTAATTGTCATTGACTACTTGCAATTAATCACAGGTACACGACCTGAAAATCGCCAACAAGAAGTTTCTGATATTTCGCGCCAGTTAAAAATTCTTGCTAAGGAACTTGGGGTTCCTGTCATTGCTCTTAGTCAGCTATCTCGTGGTGTTGAGCAGCGTCAAGATAAAAGACCTGTTCTTTCTGATATCCGTGAGTCGGGGTCTATAGAACAAGATGCTGATATTGTAGCCTTTCTTTATCGTGATGATTATTACGATAGAGGAGACAAGGATGAAGGGCAAGAACAATTGGTAGATAATACAATAGAGGTTATCTTGGAAAAAAATCGTGCTGGTGCTCGAGGAACAGTAAAATTAATGTTCCAAAAAGAATATAATAAATTTTCTAGTATTGCCCAATTTGAAGAGAGATAGGAGAAATGAAACAATGAGTGACGCATTTGCAGATGTTGCCAAAATGAAAAAAATAAAAGAAGAAATTAAGGCTCATGAAGGTCAAGAAGTTGAATTGACTCTTGAAAATGGTCGTAAGCGTGAAAAAATAAAATTGGTCGTTTAATTGAAGTCTATTCATCTTTATTTATTGTAGAATATAAGGATAAAGCTTCTGTTCCGGGTGAAATTGATAATACTTATGTAGAATCATACACTTATTCAGATATTCTGACTGAGAAAACATTAATACGTTATTTTGATTAATTCCAATAAATGAATAAAGTGTCTGACTTTGAAAAAGGAACAAGGAATAATGTATGACTATGTCTCGTTCTCAAAAACTGAGACACATACCGATGAAAAGTTTGGCTTTACAAAGCCTTTTTTCTATGTTACAATACTTTTTGTGTGAAATAGCAGCAGAAGAATATGGAGCTCGTCAACAGGTGTCTTAGGATAAAGTAACCTTAGCTGTTTAGGCGAAAGGCATCTGCACGAATCAGGATTCTTCAAGTGACTATTTCCTCAATTATATTATTTTTTATAGGAGGACATGATATGTCACGTTATACAGGACCATCATGGAAAAAATCACGTCGCCTTGGCTTGTCTCTTACAGGCACAGGTAAAGAATTAGCACGTCGTAACTATGTGCCAGGTCAACATGGACCAAATAACCGTAGCAAACTTTCAGAATATGGTTTGCAATTGGCTGAAAAACAAAAACTTCGTTTCTCATACGGTTTAGGTGAAAAACAATTCCGTAATCTCTTCGTTCAAGCAACTAAAATTAAAGGTGGAATCCTTGGTTACAACTTTATGCTTCTTCTTGAACGCCGTCTTGACAATGTTGTTTACCGTCTTGGTTTAGCAACAACTCGTCGTCAAGCTCGTCAATTTGTAAATCATGGTCACATCCTTGTTGATGGTAAACGTGTTGATATTCCATCATACCGCGTTGAAGTTGGTCAAGTGATTTCAGTTCGTGAAAAATCATCTAAAGTACCCGCCATTCTTGAAGCTGTTGAATCTGTAGTAGGACGTCCAGCATTCGTATCATTTGATGCTGATAAACTTGAAGGTTCATTGACACGTCTTCCAGAACGTGATGAAATCAACCCAGAAATTAACGAAGCACTTGTCGTTGAATTCTATAACAAGATGCTTTAATTCATTTATTTTATTCAAGAAGCCATTTCAAATGGCTTTTTTAATGCATCATTTTAATAATGAAATTGGTCATTTGTCTAGGACTTTCTATCTTTCCTCGAGCAATCCACATTTGGCAGACACCAAATAAAGCGTTAGTAACATACATCGTTCCATATTCTTTTTCGACATCTGTCAGTTTTTTATTGTGAAAGCTATTTTGAATAGTAATAGAAAGACCATATTGTAAATCTTGCGTAATTAGGATTTTAAATTTATTTTTAAGAAATTCTTGAATTTCTTTAGTGCCATTTTCTGAAAGTAAAGCAGCAAATAAGGGCTCTCGGTTAAGGAATTCAAATACTTCTAAAATAGCGCCTTCTTGGTTAGCTGAATTCTTATCAAAAATATATTCTAATTTACTAAAGAGTGTTTGTTGATAGATATCGATCATCTCATATTTATCTTTATAATGAGTATAAAAACCACTGCGACTGATATGAGCTGCTTTTGCTAGTTCAGTCGTTGTGATAGCATTAAAATTTTCTCTTTCTAATAAATGTGCCATGGCTTTTTCAAGAGCTTGCTTTGTTTTTCTTTTTTTGTGTTTTTCATCTCAAGGTCTCCTTTTGCACAAAATTATACACAGTGTCTAAAAATAGTTTTTTAATCTTGTCAAATAGATAATAACTAGTATAATTTATTATATCAAATATTTAGACAGAATGTATAAAAAAGGAGAAAAATGTTAACGGAATTAAAAGCGGTTTTAAAAAAGCCTATGCTTTGGATTACGATGGTAGGAGTAGCCCTTGTCCCTGCCTTATATAATATTATCTTTTTGAGCTCTATGTGGGATCCTTATGGCAAAGTATCAGATTTACCTGTTGCAGTTGTTAATAAAGATAAAACGGCAACTTATGAAGGAAAGAAGATGACTATCGGTAAAGATATGACTGATAATATGGTCCGTAATAAAAGTTTGGACTATCATTTTGTTGATAGCGAAAAAGCTCAAAAGGGACTTGAAAAAGGTGATTACTATATGATCATTACTTTACCAGAAGATCTTTCTCAAAATGCGGCTAGTGTTTTAACAGATGAACCTAAAAAGCTAACGATTCCTTACCAAACGTCTAAAGGACATAGTTTTGTTGCCTCTAAAATGAGTGAAACTGCTGCTAAGACTTTAAAAGAGTCTGTATCGAAAAACATTACAAGTTCTTACACCAAATCACTTTTTAAGAGTATGTCAACCTTAAAAACAGGTCTTGGCAGTGCGGCTAATGCTAGTCAAAAAATAGCGACTGGTTCAAAACAGTTAGCAAATGGCAGTCAAGTGATGACTGATAATCTGAATGTACTTTCAAATTCAAGTCAAACATTTGCTCAAGGGGCTAATACCTTATATTCGGGCTTAACAGCTTATACGGGAGGTGTCGGTCAGCTTTCTGCAGGTTTAAATAATTTAAACAATGGTTTGATAGCTTATACAAATGGGGTTGGTCAGTTAGCAAATGGCAGCAGCCAACTGAGCAATCAATCTCAGAAGCTTCTAGGAGGTGTTGCGCAATTAGCGAATGGTTCTGCTTCTATTCAACAATTGGTTAATGCTAGTAGTCAGTTGAATCAAGGACTTATTAAGCTGTCAACAGCAACAGGTCTTTCTGAAGAACAAGTTCAACAGTTTAGCTCATTGATTAATCAGTTGGGAACTTTGAATCAAAGTATTCAAAATTACAGTGATAATGGGACAGCAACGACTGCAAACAGTCCTGATCTTAGTACGTATTTATCTGCCATTACAACAGCAGCTCAAGCAATTGTTAATTCAGGAAATACGTCTCAGCAAACAACAACTAATCAGTCTAATGCATTGGCCGCAGTCCAAGCTACAGGTGCTTATCAAAGATTATCCGCTGAGGATCAATCAGAGATTGCTGCAGCTTTGGCCAACACTGGCAGTTCAACAACAACGACAACTACAGGTGCTGATGCAAATGCAGTGTCACAAGCCCAAGCTATCCTAAACAATGTCCAAAGTATTCAAAGTGCCTTATCTACTGTACAGACAACAACTGCTAATACGCCAACAAGTCCATCAGCCAGCTTGGCTCAAATTAAAAATATAGCTAATTCTGTATTACCTAGTGCGGCAACTTCTTTGACAACCTTGTCAAGTGGTTTGACACAAGCAAAAACAGTTCTTGATTCGCAAGTAGTCCCTGTCAGCACAGCTCTTGCTAATGGTACGGCTCAATTAGGCTCTACTTTTTCAACAGGCGCCAATTCCTTGATGACAGGAGTAGGCCAATACACTAATGCAGTTGATACTCTTAGTTCAGGAGCTAATACTTTGGCCGCTAAAAATAACCAGTTAACAGATGGTACAAGTCAATTGGTAAATGGTGCTGATCAATTAAATAGCAACTCTGGACAATTAACGAAAGGGACTGCACAGTTAGCAAATGGTGCTAATCAAATAGCGACAGGAGCTGGCAAATTGGCCTCAGGTGGGGAAAGTTTAACAGAGAGCTTGACAACTTTGTCAAGTGGTAGTGGAGAACTGTCGAAAGCTTTGTCAGGTGCTAAAAATAAATTATCATTAGTAGCAGTTGCCAATGATAATGCTAAGGCTTTGTCAAGCCCTGTCACTATCAAGCATACAGATAAAGATAATGTCAAAACAAATGGTGTTGGAATGGCTCCTTATATGATGTCAGCAGCTTTAATGGTCATGGCAATTTCAACCAATACTATCTTTAGAGCAGCACTTTCTGGTAAGCAAGCTAAAACCTTACGAGAATGGATAGATCAAAAGTTAGCAGTCAATGGCTTGATTGCTGTGGCTGGAGCTATTATTCTCTATTTTGGTGTTCATATTATTGGTTTATCGGCTAATTTTGAACTAAAAACCTTAGGATTAGTCATTCTTACCAGTATCACTTTTATGGCCTTAGTGACAACTTTGGTAACTTGGCATGATAAATTCGGCTCTTTTGCTGCTTTAATTTTACTTTTACTACAATTAGGGTCCAGTGCAGGAACCTATCCCTTAGCTGTTACAGATAAGTTTTTCCAAGTTGTCAATCCGTATTTACCAATGAGTTATTCGGTTTCTGGTTTACGAGAAACCATTTCTATGGCTGGTACAATTGGTAATCAACTACTAGCGCTGAGCTTATTTTTCCTTACTTTTGCTGCTTTAGGACTGTTAACCGCTCGAAGGAGGATTAGGTCTGTCAAAGTATCCTAAAAACTATTTTCTATTACTTTTGTTTTATTGGAGTCCTTCATCTCTATAGTAGGCAATATCTGCTGCAAAGATGATAGGACTTTTTCTTTCGTTTCTAACTAACACTAAGAAAAGAATCACAAAAAAGTTTATGCTTGGTTTGAGTTTAGGAGATTTTTCAGATTTTAAATGAAATGTCATTTTAATTTGAAAGAAGGTCCTCTTGTTTACGTAAAAAGAAACCATTTTTATAAAAATGATAATTATCGAGTATTAGGCATTGAAAAAAATGTCTATTTATGGGAAAATATAGCAAATGACTTTAGTAAAGGAGCAGGCAATGCGAGATGATATTAAAATAAATGACCGAGCAGCAGCGATTGGCGACCAACTGATCGAAAAACTTGAAAAAATTTATGATCCAGAGATTGAATTGGATATTTACAATCTTGGTTTGATTTATGAAATTGATTTAGATGAAGAAGGCTTCTGCAAGCTAGTTATTACATTTACTGAAGTCAATTGCGGTTGTGTTGATACCCTGCCTGCGGAAATTATTGATTCCCTGTCAGAGATTGAAGGGATTAATAAGGTTGGTGTTGAGGTTGTTTGGTCACCAGCTTGGAAGATGACACGGATTAGTCGATTTGGCAGAATAGCATTGGGAATCAGCCCTAAATAATAAATAAAAACTCTCAAAAAAACTGCAATATGCAATAACTGTTTTTTGAGAGCTTTTATTTTATCAAGCGAAAGAAAAAGATCGATTTAAGCGATCTTTTTAATATTTGAATTGATTTCATTTTTTGCCAGTTTCTTCAGGCTTCCAAAAGTCTGTTACGGCTCCCCTAGAAGCAGATGAAACGATGTGAGCGTATTTACCAAGGACACCGCGTGAATAGAGCGGTGGTAATTCAATGATCTCTTGGCGATGTTTTAATTCTTCATCGGAGATATCAAAGTGTAATTCCTTAGTGTCTTGGTCAATAGTGACTATGTCTCCTGTTTGCAGGTAGGCGATTGGACCGCCATCTTGTGCTTCAGGAGCGATATGACCAACGACAAGACCATAAGTACCACCTGAGAAGCGGCCATCTGTCAGAAGGGCAACTTTTTCACCTTGCCCTTTACCAACAATCATTGATGAAAGGGAAAGCATTTCAGGCATACCAGGACCGCCCTTTGGTCCTACAAAACGTACGACGACAACATCGCCATCAACAATATCATCATTCAAGACAGCTTCAATGGCTTCTTCTTCAGAATTAAAGACCTTAGCAGGACCGACATGACGACGCACCTTTACACCAGAAACTTTGGCAACGGCACCGTCTGGAGCCAAATTACCATGGAGAATAATGAGCGGACCATCTTCACGTTTAGGATTTTCAAGCGGCATAATAACCTTTTGACCAGGTGTTAAATCATCAAAAGCCTTCAAGTTTTCAGCGACTGTTTTGCCAGTACAAGTGATACGGTCACCATGAAGGAAGCCGTTTTTAAGGAGATATTTCATAACTGCTGGTACCCCTCCGACCTTGTAAAGGTCTTGGAAGACATATTGACCAGATGGTTTCAAATCAGCCAAATGAGGAACTTTTTCTTGGAAAGTATTAAAATCATCAAGTGTCAATTCCACATTAGCAGCATGGGCAATAGCTAAGAGGTGAAGGGTTGAGTTGGTTGAACCTCCTAGAGCCATGGTTACAGTAATGGCATCTTCAAAAGCTTCACGTGTTAAAATATCAGAAGGTTTTAAGCCCATTTTAAGCATTTTGACAACGGCGCGGCCAGCTTCTTCAATATCTGCTTTCTTTTCTGCGGATTCAGCAGGGTGAGAAGATGAGCCCGGAAGGCTAAGTCCTAAAACTTCAATAGCTGTCGCCATTGTGTTAGCCGTATACATACCACCGCAACCTCCAGGCCCGGGACAAGCATTACATTCTAAAGCTTTAACTTCTTCTTTGGTCATATCACCGTGGTTCCAATGGCCGACGCCTTCAAAGACAGAGACTAAATCGATATCTTTGCCATCTAAATTACCGGGTGCAATGGTTCCGCCGTAAGCAAAAATGGCTGGAATATCCATGTTAGCCATAGCGATAACAGAACCGGGCATATTTTTATCACAACCGCCAATAGCTACAAAAGCATCCGCATTATGACCTCCCATAGCTGCCTCAATAGAATCTGCAATGATATCACGAGATGTTAAGGAAAAACGCATTCCTTGGGTTCCCATGGCGATTCCATCAGAAACCGTGATTGTTCCAAACTGAACTGGCCAAGCACCAGCGTCCTTAACACCGACTTTGGCGAGTTTACCAAAGTCATGTAAGTGGATATTACAAGGTGTGTTTTCAGCCCAAGTTGAAATGACACCGACGATAGGTTTTTCAAAGTCTTCATCTTGCATACCAGTTGCACGCAGCATAGCACGATTAGGTGATTTAACCATTGAATCGTAGACAGAACTGCGATTTCTTAAGTCTTTAAGAGTTTTTTTGTCAGTCATTTGACCGCTTCCTTTCATCACATCATATAGTCATTCAATGTAGAAATTTTACACACCATCATTATAGCACAAATAATCGTTGTCATCATTATAATTATTGTAAAATTCTATCAATTTCTAATCATGATGGGAAATACCTATCAATGATAGCAAAATCTCCTAGACTCAATCAGAGTCTAGGAGATTAACAACTTAAAACTTTTTGATTAATTTATTGTTTGGGAATGAAAACTAAATGTTCATTGACAAAAGCATCAAATCCGAGATTGCTGAGTTCACGTCCGTAACCTGAGTTTTTGATACCCCCGAATGGAATTTCTGGGTGAGAAGTCCAGCCAGAATTAATAAAGGACATTCCTGTTTCGATTTTAGCAGCAACAGCTTTTGCGTGTTCAAGGTCTTTAGAGAAAACCGTTCCGCCAAGTCCGTAACTAGAATCATTGGCTAAGGCAATAGCTTCTTCTTCTGTATCAACTTTGTAAATGGAAGCTACTGGGCCAAAAATTTCTTGATTGTAGATTGGGTTTTTCTTAGTAATATCGGTCAAGACAGTTGGGAAAACAAAGTTTCCTGGATGGTTAATTGCTTCATTGCCATAAACCACACGAGCTCCGTTATCAGCAGCTAACTTGATTTGACCAAGAACTTCTTCCTTAGCTTCAACTGATGACAAAGGCGCAAGCGTTGTTTCAGGATCCATCGGGTCACCCCACTTGGCTGTTTTGAAGGTTTCAACAACCATATCAAGAAATTTCTTGTAGTTTTCTTCACCAACAACAATGAAACGTTTGGATGATGTACAAACTTGACCTGCATTGTAAAGGCGTGCAAAGAAAATAGTATCTTTTAAGAGATCAAAATCAGCATCTTCTAAAATGAGAAAGGCATCATTACCACCGAGTTCAAGAGCAGATTTCTTAAGGTTTGCTCCCGCTTCGGCAGCAATAGAAGCACCACCACGTTCAGAACCGGTTAAGGCTACCCCTTGAATACGAGGGTCAGCAATAGCCTTGTTAACTTGGTCATAAGTAAGGAAAAGATTCTTAAATGAACCTTCAGGAGCGCCTGCTTCTTTAACCAAATCTTCAAAAGCCTGAGCAGAAGCAGGACAGATAGAAGCATGTTTCAAAATAGTTGGGTTGCCAATCATAAAATTAGGAGCAAAAACACGCATAATTTGATAGAATGGGAAGTTCCATGGTTCAACCATAAAGAGCACACCAACTGCTTGCTTGATGTAGTAGGCATCACCATGAATAGGTTCAAATGCTTTTGGTTCTAAAAATTCTTCAGCCTTATCAGCAAAATAGTCAGCGATTTCTGCACACAGTTCAACCTCGCCTTTAGCTTCTGTAAAAAGTTTTCCCATGTCCTTGGTCATGACTTCGGCGTATTTATCCACATCGCGGCGAAGGATATCCGCAACTTTATGCAACTGAGCTTTACGTTCTGCTAAGCCACCTTCAGCACGCCATTTTTTGTAAAGCGCATGTCCAGTCGCCAATGCTTTTTCCAAATCGGCATCGCTATTATTCGCAAATTCCTTTAAAACTTCATTAGTATAGGGATAAGTTGTCTTATAAGCCATAATTTTTCCTCCATTTTTCAGTTAAATTAATTATAGCATTTTTGAAACCGATTTCAAGGATTAAACTTATTTCATCCCCTTTGCTTGCTTTGTTAAAGAGCTGTTTAACACTATTTATGCCATTGTAGCTAGTTATTAAGGCTATTTTATGATAGGATATTAAAAAGCCAGAATGGAGAAAACAATGATTTTAAGTAACTTTGATAATGCGAAAAAAGCGATTATTAATCCAGAAGATTTAATCGCAGCCATTCCGGATTTCCCTGAAATAGTAGTGTCTTGCTTTGCTAGAGCGACCTTCAAGCGCATGTTAAAACGTTATAAACATCGCCTATTGACAAAAACTTCTGTAGCTAATCTTGATATTCCTATCTATGAACTTGATTATCATGGTCGTAAATTAGCTGTTTTTAATGCTTATGTTGGTGCTGCTGGCTGTGTCGCCGTTTTGGAGGATCTAGTTGCCATGGGAATGAGGACACTGATTCTTTTTGGGACATGTGGCATTTTAGAGGAACAGGTTAAAGAAACGTCTATTATTGTTCCGACAGCTGCTGTACGCGATGAAGGAACCAGTTTTCATTATGCCCCAGCACAAAATGAAATTTCAGTTAATGATAAAACTTTAGCAAAATTTTTGACCTATTTACAAGCTGAAAATATCTCTTTTTCAAAGGGAAAAGTTTGGACAACCGATGGCATTTATCGTGAAACAGTTACTAAAATGAAGGCTCGTAAACAAGAAGGTTGTCTAGCAGTTGACATGGAATGTTCGGCTATTGCTGCTTGGGGACAATTTAGAAAAATTGCTGTCTGTCAATTCTTTTATGCTGCAGATCATCTATCAGAAGAAAGGTGGCATCCGAGGTCTTTAGGCAATGAAGCTGATTTAGATGAGAAAGATAAAATTGCTGAAATTGCTTTAAATTTTTCAACTTATCTTTGAGAAGTTTGAATTTTAAAGGAAGGATATGACCTATAAATAAAGCTTTCCCAACTGATTAAGTTGTTTTAAAGGGGCATGAGACTTTTGCCCTTGCTTGAGAGTTGATATTCGACATGTAGTGGTAGGGTTTGAAAATCTACTTTTTCAATTAGCTCGTTTGCGATTAAAATATCTAAGGAACGTGTTAGCATAATGATAGTGATTCCATTAACTTCCCTTTTTAATTGGTTAAAGCAAATGGCCTGGTATTTGTTAATAACTCAGAGAACATTTAAGCGCCACTTACCACCAACAACATTTATAACCTGTGACATTTTACAATTCCATCCTTTATTTGTGTTCTTTTTTTCTCCTTTGTCAGCTTTATCGTTGCTATATCATCTAAAATGTTAATTGACTAGTTACAAAAATGTGCCTACTATACAAGTCATTTTGTTAGTATTATACTATATATAATCGCTGGAATAAAATTTCAAGAATGTTGTGGAAGTCAAGTTTTCTCGTCTCAATTTTTTCAAGCAATTTTTATTTGTAAAAGGAGAAAATTATGTTTGTCATCAATCTTACCTATCAAAAGAATTTATCAGAAGTTGAAAAACACCTTGAAGCTCATATTCAATTTTTGGATAAATATTATGCTTCTGGTCATTTCATCGCTTCGGGAAGAAAAAATCCTCGAACAGGCGGTATCATCTTAGCAAAAGCTGCTGATTTGGCAGAAATTGAGAGAATTATTAGTGAAGATCCTTTTAAGATCAATGAGATTGCAAGCTATGATATCATAGAATTTTATCCGACGAAATTGTCAAAAGCTTTTGAAAAAGTCTTAAAGTAACCATATTCATGTTATAATAAAGATTATGCTATCAAAAGAATTTAAACAAGTTATGGAAACAGATACCATTGCAACAGCCAAGGCTTTATTAGGAATGCAATTGTGCTTGGATGGTAAGCCTTTAGGGAGAATTGTTGAAACAGAAGCCTATTTAGGGAGCAAAGACAGTGCTTGTCATAGCGCAAATGATCGCAGAACTCCTAAAAATGAAGCCATGTATTTAGCGGCAGGGCACTGGTATGTTTACCAAATTTATGGGCATCAGATGCTGAATTTAGTGACTAAGCCTCAAAATGTAGCAGAAGCCGTTTTGATTCGAGCCCTTGAAACAACTGACGGTCATTTACTGGCCAATGGACCTGGTAAATTGACTAAATTTGCGGGCATTGATAAAAGCTTTAATGGTGATTCTTTACAAGACTCTAGACTGACTTTACAAGAGGATTTATCACCACAGCGTATTGAAAAACGTTCTCGCATTGGTGTGACTTGTACTGATGAGTGGAAAGATGCGATGCTTTGTTTTTATGTTACAGGAAATCAACATGTTTCAAAGATAGCTAAAAAAAGCCTCTTAACGGATAAAGAGACTTGGAAATTTTAATAAGATTTAGTGGTTAGTTTTTAAAAATTGCCTGCAAAAATCTTCTGTCTCTTAAAAGGCAGAAGTTTTTAATATCCCTTTTATTGGTTAGTTGATATGCCTTTGGGTTCTAAATAGCGTTGGATAACACCAAGAATCAAATCAGAGACAACAGCCATAAAAGCAGTTGGTATAGAACCAGCCAAAATAATAGCACCACCGTTAGTGGCATTGGTACCACGGATAATGATATCTCCAAGACCACCACCACCAACAAAGGCGCCAATGGCTGTTATTCCTACAGCAACGACCAGAGCATTGCGAATGCCGGCCATAATAACTGACAAGGATAAAGGCAGCTCAACCATCAGTAATTGCTGTCTATTAGTCATTCCCATTCCTTTAGCAGCATCAACGAGATCACCATCAACACTTTTAATACCAGTATAGGTATTACCGATAATAGGAAGTAGAGAATACAAAAAGACCGTCGCAATCACTGTCTTAGTTCCTAAACCGAGACCAAGCATGATAATAGAAATCATGGCCAGAGAAGGAATCGTTTGAATGACATTAGCGGCTCCCATGACAGCCCCTTTGAGTTTTCCCCTTTTAGCGATTAGTATGCCCATTGGAATACCAATAAGAGCAGCAAGGAGGACACCATAAATGGATATTAAGAAATGCCGTAAAAATTGTGCCAAGACATAGGTACTGTTATGGTTGAAATAATAAATTAATTGCTGTGTCATACTCATATGACTCATTAGTTATCACCCTTTCGGAAATAATCATGTTTTTTCAGAAATTGATGAGCAACTACTGATGGTTCAAGTAATTGGTCATCAACTTGGTAGTTCAGTTTTTGCATGGTCTTAAGGTCAATCTTACCATCTAAACGGTGTAATAAGGTCTTTAGTTTTGGATATTTTCTTAAGATACGATTATTAACCACCATTGAGGCATCATAAGGAGGGAAGAAATGTTTATTATCTTCCAGTATCCTAAGATCGTAACTCTGAATACGACCATCTGTAGAATAGCCTAAAACGACCTGCATTTTATTATTTTCAACAGCATCATAGACAAGACCAATCTGCATGGGATAAATATGCTTAAATGAAAAACCATAAGTACGGCTGAAATCTTTATAACCATCACCGACACGTTTCATCCAAGTGCTGTCAACACCGGCTTTAGCTGTTGTTGATATCTTTTGTAAATCGGAAAAAGTCTTGAGGTGGTTTTGTTGAGCAAATTTGCTGGTGACCATGAAAGCATAGGTATCAGCAAAGCCATAACTTGGGAACCAAGTTTGGTTAAAGCGTTTGGCAAATGCCTTTTTGACAATTTTGGCAGCTTTAGTGTGATCCTTTTCAGCAGGTAAATTGAGCGTCCCTGTTAAATCAGTTCCTGTATAACGAGTAGCTGCAATGTCTGCATCATTTCGTATCAGAGCTTGATGCACAACATTTGTAGAACCCAGATTAGATACCAAGGTTGTTTTATAACCTAATTCGTGGTTGATTAATTCACTGATCATATTGGCCATAATACTGGATTCTGTTGTACTCATGGCCGCAATTTTAATGTTGCCTGAAGTATTAGTGTTAGTTTTGGCCTTATTATTAGAATGACAACTTGTGAGCATAAGTATAGGAATCATCAAAGTAATGATTAAAAAATAAGTTATTTTTTTCATCTTATAAACTCCTCTTTTGTCGTGGTGTTAAATAATTTTCAAGGCGTCCTAGAAAATAATCAACGATGAGAGAAAGGAGGATAACTGGAATTGTTCCACCGATAATAAGAGACGGTTGGAACAAGCTTAAGCCGCTAAAAATCAAGTCTCCAAGCCCACCTGCTCCAATATAAGAAGCCAAAGTTGCCCAAGCAATGACATAGATAGCTGATAATCTAATCCCTGTCATAATAACAGGTACTGCTAAGGGAAGCTCAACTTGAAAAATAGATTGGATTGGTTTCATTCCCATTCCCTTGGCACTGTCTTTTAAGATAGGATCCACATTGTTCATTCCGATATAGGTATTTCTCATGATTGGCAATAAAGAATAAACAAACAAAGCAATAATGGCTGGGGTTCTTCCGATGCCAAAAAAAGGAATCATGATAGCTAACAGAGCCAAACTAGGAATTGTCTGCAAGATACTGGCGATACCAATGAAAATTTTTGCTAATTTAGGGAATCTTGTCAAAGCCACTCCTATTGGAACAGCAACAATGATTCCCAGACAAAGTGCAATGGCGGAGATATAAATTTGCTCCCATGTTTTTATGAGCAGCTCACCACCATATTGTGCTAGAAATTCGCTCATAATGTTTCCTCCGTATCTTGGTTGCCCCAGATAATATCATAGAGCATATCTACCAGAGATGATCGCGTCACGATTCCCTTTAAATGCCATTCTTCATCAATAACCGGTACATATTTAAGTCCGCGTTTTAAGATACGATGGGCTGTATCGCGCAGCAGTTGATCTTCTTCCAAGTAGAAACTGACTTTATTTAAGATATCGGCAACGACAAGATTTTGTTTGTAGTTATTATTTAAGGATTCAACATCAATCATGCCGAGTAGTTTATTGTCCTTATCTGTAACTAAAAGAGAGTCAACACGTTTTTGACGCATGAGTGAGATAGCCTCATTGAGTGATTTATCAGGTGCAATGGAAACGGGATCTTTTAGCATAATAGTTTTAACCGGTGTTACATCAGCGCGTGCTTGAATGAGTCGGTCTTCACCAATCATCTTTTTAACAAATGCGGTTGCGGGGTGACGTAACAATTCGGTAGGACTGGCCTGTTGAACCATACGGCCTTTATCCATAACGACAATCTTAGTTGCTAACTTTAGAGCCTCGTCCATATCATGAGTGACCAGAACAATAGTTTTTCCTGTCTTTTCTTGTAAAGATTTCACTAAATCTTGAAGCCCCTCGCGGGTGATAGGATCTAAAGCACCAAAAGGTTCATCCATCAAAATAATGTCTTGATCAGCAGCTAGAGCTCTGACAACACCAATACGCTGTTGTTGGCCACCTGACAATTCGTAAGGGTAGCGATCCAAGAAATCTTCAGGCAATTCAACAAGCTTTATAAGCTCCTTGGCTTTCGCTTTTTTCTTATCTTCTGACCATTTTAATAACCTTGGAACCAGAGTAATATTCTCATAAATTGTCATATGTGGCATAAGACCAATATTTTGAATAACATAACCGATCTTACGTCTGAGCTGAACGGGGTTGAGATCAGAAATTTCTTCTCCTTTGATAAAAATTTGCCCATTGCTTGGTCTTAACATACGGTTGATCATGCGTAGAATTGTTGTTTTACCGGACCCGCTGGTACCAATCAAACAGACAAATTCACCTGCCGTAATTTTTAAATTAATATGCTTAACAGCAACATCATCCCCATAAATTTTGTTAACCTCTTTAAATTCGATAACTGGATCTTTATCCATACTTTCCTCCTCAACAAGCATTCAAGTCTATTTTAATCTAAATAATATATAAAACTTAGAAAATTCTCTATTGCTTAATAGTATATCAAGTTTATATTACAAAAATAAGACAACCGTAATCTTATCAAACAACAGACAGCTAGAAAGTGTACAAAAAAGCAATTATTATATTTAGCAAAGAGTTTCAGAAGTACTGGAGTACGGCAAAGCAGAGTCAACAACGTATAATCAAGAAAAGGCTGTCCGACTTTTTCCTATGGCAGACTCAAAGGGACTTTTTTTTGTGAAAAGACTGCTTTGATAAAACAACAGTAAATCATCAAGAAGAAAGCCTCACTAAGATGTTAGGTCGGATCCTAATGAGGGCTTTAAATGTTTGTTTTCATAGACACTGTCAAGCAAGGTAAGTGTAGGCTTATTTTGGACTGTCCGCAGATCAAACGCAGCTGTCGAAAAAAGAATCAGTGCTTAAAAAGCGGCTCACTCAATTTAAAGTTGAAATCATTGACATCCACTAATCCAACAATTTTATCACTATAGTATAATTCGATTAGAAAATCAGCCATTTCTTTACTAGTGTGATAGATGGTAAAATGTTTGTCATAATCATAACTATCTGTATCAGCGGCAACCTGTCCAAATTCGCTTTTTGTTGCAGCAGGAGCCAAAACTTTGGCTTTTAAAGGACAGTGATTGGCTGCCAATTCTAGAGCCAGTCCTTCTGTGAAGGCACTAACGTAGAATTTGCTGGCACAGTAAGTCACAGCATTTTCAACTAACATATAACCGCCTCTAGAAGAAAGATTAATTAACTGAGTACCTTCTACATTTTTATAGTCCTTTACATAAAGACTGGATAAAATGGTCAAGGCCTCGATATTGAGATGAAGCATTTTAGTGATTTTATCAAGGTTTTGATGATCCACACTATCATAATTACCAAAACCAGCATTATTAATCCAAGTTAAGATCTGGTAAGATTTTAACTCTTGATATAATTTAAAGACATTCTCGGAAATAGAAAGGTCAACTGATTTGACAACAATATCCAGCTTTGGGAAACTGGTAAGAAGCTCCTCTTTGAGTTTCTCTAATCGCTCCTGACGTCTGGCAATCAAAATAAGATTGCTTCCTAAACTTGCAAATGCTTTTGCAGTTTCTAAGCCAATACCAGAGCTCGCTCCAGTAATACAAACGTAATTTTTGTAATGCATCATATGTTCAAATACCTCCTTTTAAGATATAATGACTATAACATCTAGAGCAAACTAGAAGTCAAGCTTAAAGGAGAAAGTATGCATTATTCCATTGGAAAATTTTCAAAATTAACGCGTCTTAGCGTTCATACCTTGAGGTACTATGAAAATGAAGGCTTATTGAGACCTCAAAGAGATGGCAGCAATAGGAGATATTACAATGAAAATGATTATCAATGGCTGCTCTTCATCTTACGTTTGAAAGCTGTTGGTATGCCCATAAAAGAAATAAAACATTATTCAGATCTTCGAGAAAAAGGGGAAAGTACTTATTTGGAGAGACTAATCCTTTTAGAGCATCATTTGCAGGTTTTAGATAATAATATTGCTGATTTATTGGACAACAGAGAAAAATTAATTGAAAAGATACATTTTTACCAAGAGAAGTTATCTTTGAAAAAAGACTTAAATTGATACATATAATCAATTTGGGTCCATAAATTTTCAGTACATCGCAGTTTAAAAAGCTTGTATGTTATAATACATCATAAATAAAGTGTAAGGATATAATGCTATGAAATTCTATATCATTCGCCATGCAAAAGTTAATATGCAGTGGCCCAAAAGGTGTACTTCGGATGAATTTAATCAGGCCTGTAAAAAATATGATGAAGCAGATATTGTTGTTTTTCAAGGTACCTTGGGCTTCCCTGTCTCTAATATGTATACCAGTGAACTTATCCGAACCAAGCAAACAGCTCAGCAACTGTTTCCCTTGCAGTCTTATCAGATAGATAAAAGGCTCAATGAAGTTCCTTTAAAAGCAGCCTTTTCTTCTAAGATAAAGCTGCCCTTGATCTTTTGGAATGTCCTAGGAAGATTGCAGTGGCTCTTTAATTCTAGTAAACAAGAGGGAATCAAAGCCAGCAAGGAAAGAGCAGACGATTTTTGTGACGATTTAATTTATAAAGGTGAAGATGCTATCCTTATCACTCACGGCTTTTTTATGTTAACGTTATTAAAAGCATTGAAAAAGAGAGGGTTCATTGGAAAAGATAATGGCTTCAATTTTGACAATTTGCAAGTAATAGAAGTTGAAAAGTAATTGACAATTTGTTGGAATAGGAGTCAACTGACTAATCTTTTGTGACAAACTCATCTAATGTTGGACTGAGTCTGCTTAACCTTAAAATAAAGTCGAAAGGATATGGAAAGAGATTTCATGTCTTTTATTCTTGAGTGATAATTTGACGATTGAATATTTTATGAGTTTAAGCTTAATCAGCTTAGCACAATTATTGAAGTCAATTTGGATATTTTAATATACCAATAAAATTGGTAAAATTTGCTATTTCAAGTTAAATGACTTTACTAAATTAAAGAAAAGGCTTACAATGGTATTATCAAAATAAAAATTGGAGGTACTTATATGCAAAAAGCAACTGATTTTAAGGAGTTGTCAAAAGAATTGTTAGCAACGTATGAAGGTGGAGCTAGTACAGCTTGTAAGTGGGCTACTTTAACTTGTGCGCATGATATTGCTCTAGCTGGATATGGAACATCTGATCCTGGTAGTGCTTGTGCTTATATGAGAAGAGTTTGTAAAAAATGATTTACAAGCGAAAGTTGGTGAGAATATGTCTATATTTGGAGCTAAAAATTTTGTCAAAAAAATTATTTTTCCAGAAAACACTCATGAACAGGTCTATGTCGTTAATTTGGATAATCTTTCAAAAGAATTATCCTTTGTTAAGGGTTTGAAGCCATTAGGGAAATGGTATATTACAAATGGTAAACATTGGATTTGCCATTCAGAATTATCTTTTGAGGATTTTCAAGGAAATTTTTTAAACATATTAGGATTCAGTAAAGAAGATGCACAATCTATTGAATTCACTATTGATTATTTACCATTTTGTGAAATATTGGGATTATAGACATGAAAATTAATCCGATATTAAAAAAAGAATGGCTTGTAGAAAATCAAAAATACATCCAACAATCAAAAGCAGATTTTAAACTAATCTTAAAGCTTATAGAACTTATTAGCTCAAACGACTGGGAAATGTTTTATCCTGAAAGTTCTAATTTGTTGCATTGTAAACAAACGATAGAGTGTATCAATAAAGTTAACTTCAATAATCAGTCTACTGTCTCAGCGGTTTATATCGTTAAAAATGAAAGAGATACGCTTTTAAAAAGTTTAGAGAGTTTAAATGGTTTAGCTGATGAAATTATTATTGTTGATACGGGATCAACTGACGGAACACTTGAAATGTTAGCTACTCTTTCAAAGAATGATGATTCAATTAGTTTATACTCTTTTGAGTGGTGTGATGATTTTTCAAAAGCTAGAAATTTCGCAAATAGTAAAGCTAATGGTGATTGGATTATTTCTTTCGATGCTGATGAGAAAATTACTGATTTTGAATCTTTAAAGTTATTGCTAACCTATTTGAAAATTTTTGATGATTATCCTAAAACTGTATTTAATTTAAATATAGTTCGAGATGAAATTACTTATAAGACTGGAAAAATTATTCAAAATTTACCTTGTTTTTCATATAAAGGTAGAGTCCATGAAACATATTTTTCAGTTGTAGGTGATATTCATTATGCTAATATCAATATAGATATTATTAGTCAGAATAGGACGACTTCAGAGAAAGTTGAATATTATAATAGATTGCTTTTGTTGACTATTAAAGATGAGCCTTTGAATTTGAGGTGGCTCTATCTCTATTTGAGAGATAATTTTGACAGTATAAAGTATACACAAATGAAAGAATTAAGTCACAATTATTTTTTTAGTAACTCTTCAAATAGAAATAAAGAAAACTTTAAAGAGAATTATTATAATGTAAGAGTTATTCTTTTGCATATGTATAAGGCGCTTCAAAATGGAGAAATATCTGATTTTGAAAAATATCAACAAATGATAAGTGATGTTGCTTATAATCAAACTGATTATATTTTTTTGAAATTTACTCTCAAGCTATTAAGAATTCAAGAAAGAATAAGTAATGATTTAGAGGAAATGCTAATTGATTGTTGTGAAATTGAAACTGATGATAGCATTTTCTCTGTTAGTTACTTGAATTCTGTTTTGGCAACTTATTTATTACTAGATGGAAATCCTCAAAAGAGTAAAGAAATGTTTAGAAAATTATTTGGTGACAATAGCGATTTTCCTTGTTTTTTGACAAGTTCTATGAAAGAATTTTTACTTGGGAATAAGTAATAAGTTAAAGTCACATAGTCAAAAAGACAGGGATGAATTGAACTGCACCTCATAAGTTAGACGAAAAATTTAACGATTGGGTTTGGACTTGTCAAGAAAAAGTAGACAGAAAGTGAATTAGTGATTATTTTTTTCAAACTCTATTGGTGATTGATAACCCAAGGCCGAGTGGATACGTTTCGGATTGTAATAGGTTTCAATATATTTAAATATTTCAAGTTGGGCTTGTTCAATGGATGCAAAATATGCATCATCGTTGACAAGCTCTCTTTTTAAGGTCTTGTAAAGGGATTCCATGAGTGCATTATATGGATTACCTTAGGTATTTCTCTGTGATAAGCTTGATTAAAAGCATCTGTTACTAATTGTTTGAAAACACGGATTAATCAAATTTAGACGTCTCAATGAGAAACGCCGACGGTTATAGTGCTTGGGCTTCCTTTAGCATAGAGACAAAAATCACGAAGTAGTCTAGCAACACGTTTGCGATTGACCCTTATTCCCGTTGATAGCGTTCTTGAGTGATTCGGACGCTACCATAGTGTTCTTTATGTTCATAGAAAATAGTCTTAATGATTTCCTTTAACGTTTCATTGTCTATCTGTTTTGAAGATAGCTTACGCTTTAGATAGGCGTAGAAGCCAGAACGGGATACTTGAAGTGTTCGACAAGCATGATTAATAGTCAGGCTAGAACTGTTTTCCTTTAAAAATTGGAATTTTATTTTCAGTTTGGCTTCAAGAAGATCTGGAACCTTTTAGGAGAGCTAACTCTTCTTGTAATATCTTATTTTCTTTTTCGAGTTTTTAAACTCAAATTGGGCATGACGAAGAGCGTTCTCCTGTCTTGGGAACGCTCTTTCTCCATATTTTTCGTCTTCTTGAATCCAGCGATATAAACGATTTGGATGAGCCTCTAATCTCTAAAGTTGAACTAACCATCTTTACAGACTGTCCTTCCTCTAGAATGAGTTTAACTGCAGCTATTTTGAATGCTTTATCAAATACCTTTCTTGGCATCATTTTTTTCCTCGTTTTCACTTCACTTCCTGTCCACTTTGTTATACCAAGTCCAGTCCCAATTATGCCTTCCATATTTTAATTCTTGTCACTCATACCATCAACTTAAGTTAGCGTTTACATTGTTTTTAAAAAGTGCTATAGTGACAGTGTGGCCAATTAATACTTATTTAAGGAGGAAAATGATGAAAGAGAAAACAAGTTTTAAATTGCATAAGGTCAAAAAACATTGGGTGACTATTATTGGAACCGTTATTGCAGGACTTTCGCTGGTCAGTGCAGGGCAGGTATTGGCTGAAGAACAGGCTGGCAGTGCTGAAAGTGAGACAAGTCTGGCCTTAACTACAGAGACCGGCTCAGAACAGACAGATACGAAAGCTCCAGCAGCTGATTCATCTATAGAAAACAGCAGTGCTGACGCTGTTAAAAGTTCTGAAACAGCAGAGGCAGCTGAAGCATCCAATGGAGGCAGAGCCAGCCAATCTGATGCGCCATCAGACCAAGTAAAAGCTAAAGACAAACGGTCAGAGCAGCCGGTAGCAGCAACAGCAGCTTCTGATTCTAATGAGGCAGAAAAACAAGAGCAAAATGCTCCATCAGAAAATGCTGCCCATCAGAAAACGGCTAAAACCGAGCAAGCGACGCCTAATGCTAACAAAGCGGACAAACAGCTAGTGCCTGCTGAAGAAAATAATGACGCTGCCCTAACCAATAGCTTCTTTGAAAAAGATGGTAAATGGTACTACAAAAAGGCCGATGGACAGCTGGCAACTGGTTGGCAGACCATTGATGGGAAACAGCTCTATTTCAACCAAGACGGTAGTCAGGTCAAAGGAGAAATGCATGTGGAGACAGGGGATCAAATCATCTATCACCCTGTTTTCATAAGTGATTCACCTTCGGTTTTGAAAGTCAATAAGATTTACTACTTTGATCCTGATAGTGGTGAACTCTGGAAGGATTGTTTTGTCTATTCCAGTTATGCAGATCCCCTCCGTTATGACAATATGAAACGTGAAGGCTGGTTCTATCTTGGAGAAGATGGAAAGGCTGCTATCGGCTGGAGAACTATTGGCGGCAAAAAATACTATTTTGACACTAATGGTGTTCAAGTCAAAGGAAAGCTAATCAGTACAGATGGTAATTATAATCTAACTAGCCAGAAGTACGGTAAGAAATCTTTCCTAGATCCTGATACCGGTGAAGCTTGGACTAATCGTTTTGTCAATGCAAAGTATTATTTCTACAACTTTGCAGGATACGTCTCTACAACAGACTGGTTCTATATGGGAGCCGATGGTATCGGTGTGACCGGCTGGCAAAAGATCGACGGTATGGATTATTATTTCGAACCTTCCAGTGGTATTCAGGTTAAAGGCGACATTGCTGAGCGTGATGGCAAGGTCTATTATT
Source organism: Streptococcus troglodytae (assembly GCF_002355215.1). Classification (NCBI taxonomy): domain Bacteria; kingdom Bacillati; phylum Bacillota; class Bacilli; order Lactobacillales; family Streptococcaceae; genus Streptococcus; species Streptococcus troglodytae. The sequence goes on along the minus strand of NZ_AP014612.1, from coordinate 2,045,468 downwards.
TAGATGAAGACAGTGGACAAATTGTTAAGAATCGTTTTGGCACAACAACTGCTGAGCGTATCAGTACAGTTGAGGCCCGTTTTCCTAAAACCTATTATTTTGGAGCGGACGGCAGTCGCAAAGATCTGACTGGCTGGCAGATTATTGATGGTAAAACTTATTACTTTAAGGATGATCACAGCATAAAAGCAAAGTCAGGGTATAGTCAAATTGGTGGTTCTGTGCCTGATGACGGTTTTGCAGAGATTGATGGTGATGGTTACTTTTTTGATACTCAAGGTCAATTCGTAACGAATAGATTTGTCAGAAAATATGACTACAGTAATATTTGGTATTATTATGGAAGCGATGGCAAACGTGTATCAGGCTGGCAAACTATCGACGGTAAGCGCTACTACTTTAGCCAAGATGAAAAGACAAAGGGCCGTCAAATTAAAGGACAAACCATCACTATCGATGGTAAAGAATATACTTTTGACAAAGACAGCGGTGAAGTTATCAATAGTAACTAGTTGGTAAATCCCATGGCACACAAAAACGAGCAGATTTCATACTCTGTTCGTTTTTTTCAGCCTTAAACTCTATATTTATAAATCGCCAATAAAGTATTTACTTGAAAACGGTAAATATGTCAAGAGTTTGACTGTTATTCATTAATGGGAAAGTCTAACTCTTTTTAAGATTCAATAAATTTCTTAATTTTTATTGTATGTCATCGTATGGCACCTTATTTAACAATCAAAAAACGATTGCCTTCAAAGTTCCTCCACTGCAGATGTGCTAATATTTTTTCTTGACACCATTTAGAAAAAGGCATACAATATGAATGAATGCAAAATTACGTTCATTCATATTGTGAAAGTGAGGAGGTTGATCGCATTGGATAAAAAGCAGGCATTAAAGACAGCTGCCTATGATATCTTCTCTAAAAAAGGTTATAAGGCGACAGGAATTTCAGAAATTGCGAAGCAGGCTGGTGTGGCGGTTGGTTCTTTTTATAACTATTATGACAGTAAAGAAGCGATTTTTCTGGATGTTTATGTCGATGAAAATAACCATGTGCGTCAGTCTATGATGGATGAAATTGATTGGGAAGGAGACGCAGTTGAACTCATCGGGCAAATTTTTGAACGGTCACGTAGTCTCGTTTCGTCCAATAAAATTCTGACAGAATGGTATAACCCAGCCATTTCTGAGATGTTGCACAGCTATTATTCCTCGGAAAAAGGCAAAGTTGCCAATCCCTTTCATCAGTTTTTAGTGGAGACCTTTACCAATCGTATGCTGGCAGAAGGCTATTCTCAAGGAAAAATCCAAGAAGTGCTGCAGGTTTATCAGCTATTCTACTATATGGATACGCATATTACTGAAACGGATCTCCCTAATGTCAGTCAAACAATCGAAACCTTGGCAACTTATTTTGTCAAAGGACTTTTCAAATAAAGAATTGCTATTCTTTATTTTTTGAAAAAAATGAATGAATATAATTATTTGTTCATTCAAGAGTTTTTTCTGAATTGACTATTACACAATCACTCAAATTTTAAAATAAAAGGAGGAAAGGCATGAATACGAACGGAGGAAAACAAATGAACGGATTAACCATTAGTGGTCTTAGCCTAGCGGTAATCGGTATTTTAGTGATTATTTGGGGAATTACCAAAGTGTCTGTTAGTCTAGCAAATCCTGATTTTATGTCATTTGCGACTGGTGGTCTGATTTTGCTTGCAATAGGTCTCTGTCTGGTGCCTCAATTATCATTTATTTATCAAATTGTAGGAATTTGGTTGGCGGCAGTAGCTGTTATGGTTTACATTTACAGCCTGCCTAATATGGATTTTATTGTGATGGCAATAAGCTTCCTTGTGACTATTGCGCTAGCACTATGGATATCATTTAAATTTTGGAAATAAAAATCAAAGTTTTAAGGAGAAATCATGAAAGGACCTTCTAAAATGTTAATGATTATTGTATCAATCCTTGCTGTGGGCCTTCTTGGCTGTCTCATTACTTGGGGTGCAGTTCACATAAGTTTAACTGAAATCCCTTTTATTTTATTGTTTATTAGTCATTTTAAACGGCATTAGCTCTTTTAAGCTTAAGATAACTAAAACAAGTGTAATAAACCATCCAATACGAGTAGCTAGCAGTAGATTGCTTGACCAAAGATTTAAACAGGTAGACCCAACTGCTGAACCAGCTGAAATAGCAACATTTTGCACCATTCGCTGTAAAGCCCCCGTGCTTCCTTGCATTTCCATGGGACTTGCTTGCATAATACTAGCAATGTTAGCAGGCTGAAAGTATCCTCCGCCAATACCATAAATAAATAATCCTAAAGTTAAGAATAGATAAGGCCAGCTAGGAGTGAGAAGTAGGAGAAAAATTAAAGATAAAATAATAATACCTAAACCAAAATGGCTAAATGATTTATTTTTACTGCCATCATTGATTTTACCAGATATTCTTGAAAAAAGGACCAGACCTGCAGGTGCTCCTAGTACAAGAAAGCCTGTCTTCCCTACTCCTAAATGATATAATTGTTCAAAAATGAAAGGTGGAAGTAAGAATATCATTGCAGAGGCAAAACCAAAAGCGACTGTTTGAAAAAGATAGGAAATTACTCGTGGATTATTCTTTAAACCCTCAACATCAACGAGCGCATGTTTATTACTAAATTCAACATGGTAAAATATAATTCCGAGGAACAGGCTGGATATTATCAAAATAAGACTAACTACTAATAGATGAGATTTGCTTAGTAAGGACAGACCTAATAAAAGACAAACCAACATCAGAGCGTTTATAGTGATTCCAAGATTATCCAATGTTCGTTTGCTAGTCTCTTCGGAGAGCTTACTAAGAAGATAATGATTACATATTACTCCGAGGATTGTAAAGGGAACGTTTATCCAGAAAATGAAGCGCCAGAGATTTAAAGAAAGTAATATACCTCCTAAGGAAGGACCGTAGGACAGGTCCTAAGCCAATCATAACTCCTAAACTACTAATAGCACTGTTTTTCCGGTCTTCAGAAACTAAAGTAGTAATCAGAGCTGCTGAAGTGGCTTGCAAAGCTGCCGCTCCTATTCCTTGAATAATCCGGCCAGTAATGAGCCAACCAATACTATTAGCAAATCCACAAAATAAGGAGCTCAGTCCAAAAAGTATAAATCCTAAGTAAGAAATCTTTAACTTCCCAAATTTATCGCTTAATACACCTAAAGGTAAGATAGAGATAGCTAATGCTAAAGTATATCCAGTTATTGTAAAAGAAGCAATGTTAGTTGTGGTTTGAAATTGTCCCCTCAAAAAGGATAATGCCACATTGATAATACCTGTATCAAGAGTGGATAACAACATTCCCATACCTGAGATAATTGTTATTAAAAAATCTTGTAAATGTTTCGTCATTTTTATCCCTTCTTTCATTCATATTATGATACAATGAAAGGAATCAATAATCAATCAATCCTAAAAATATCGAATCGTTTGGAGGAATAATATTTGGCGATTACCATTCAATTTAGCAACTATGCTCTGAAAACAGATGAAACGTTGACGCAAAGAATACAGTTTGTATATTCTCCGTTAAATGAACTTTTTAGAAGCTTACATGTCTTATTGAACCCGCGTCATCATGGTACAAATATTGATTGGGGCATTGAGATACAAGACAGATTGACAGATGATTTCTATGAGAAACTTCACTATTTTCAACTTTTTTATGAGCTTGGTGTTTCTCCTATTTTACTTTGTAATTTTCGCTATCATGCGACAACGATTGAAGAAGAGATACAAAATCTAAAGAAATTTCTTGATGAGTTACCTACTACTCAGTTAATTGAGCATTTGGAAAAAGTGACCAGTGATCGAGAAAACTCTTTTATTCCAACATTAGCAAAAGGATTAGAATGGAAGGATTTTTCTTTGAATGAGGATAATCAGTTACTTATAGACTTGAGGAAGAATGCCTCTAGTGTTTATCAACATCTTTTTTCTTTTATTGATTGGTACCGCCAAGAAATATTTGATGAAACTTGGAAAAATAAAGGTATTCAACGAAAGCTCTTAACAGAAATCCAACATCAAGCTTCTTTTTTAAGGGAGAGTGGTTTTAAAGAGATGTTTAACCATCTGCAAATTGATCGCATTCATTGGCAAAAGGACAAGCTAGCCATCATTAAACCTTTTGACCAAGAAATCCAACTGCAAGATAGTGATTCTATTATGTTATTACCAAGTTATTTTATTTGGCCTCATCTGTTTGTTGAATCTTTCAACCAAGGAATTGCTATTACCTATGATATTACAGAGCAGCCAAGTTACTATAACGCCACACCGGAAAATTTGATTACTATTTTTAAAGCTTTGAGTGACCCTGTTCGTTTGCAAATTATGAATTATGTTATTGATAAACCCAGTACAACACAATCTTTGGCTCAAATTTTAATGATGAGTAACTCCAGTGTATCCAGACATCTGCAAATTTTAAAGGAAGCTAATTTATTAGCGACAACAAAAGCTAAAAAATTCGTTCTTTATGAGCCAACACAGCTCATTACACAACTTATGCCGAATTTCTACCATTTCTTTAAAAATTGAGGCTTTAGTCATTAAAAAGGTGGTGAACTACTATGTCAACGTCACAAATTATCACGGTTTTATCAGCTAACCGTTTTCTCACTCAAAATGAGATTGAAAGAACTTTAGGGTACTCCTTATCAAAAAGTGAAATTACTTTTTTAAAAACTAGTCCTGAAATAGTCTTATTTAACTTTTACGGGCGAATTTACTATAAATTAAATGATAATGTCCCCATCACAGCGCAAGGAAGACTAGCCATTGAAAAACTGTCTAGCCGCCTTCAAACAATTAAGCTTGGTGAAGCACGGACATGTTTGCACCATTTAGCAGGAAAAGCAGGAGTTTCAATATTTGAGTGGTTTATTCAAAATAAATTAATGAAACAAGAATCCCCTATCAACTACTCTTTAACTCAAGCGGGAAGTAATGCTATGCAGCAATGGTTGGGTTATCAGCCTAATCCTAATATCAAATTATGTTTAGATTTTTCTGAAAGAAAGTTTCATATTGGTGGGGTATTAGGAGAAAAGATATTAGAAAAGCTAATCCATGAGAGAAAATGTCAGTTAACTCAAGATAGGCAGGTTATTTTAAAAACGGATTTAAATAACTTAATGAAGGATTTTTGTAAGTAAATCTCAATCAATTTCTATTTGAATTTATAACCTATTGTGAAGGTATCGTGTTGTGCCAAGAAGTTATTCTTTGATTTTTAATCAGTAAAAAAACGCTCTAGTCAACCATAAAAACTAGAGCGTTTTATATTTGATTATCCGATTCAATTTTCTATCCTAAAAGGTAGAGATTCAATTGATTTTTACTGCAATCTACTGAAAGTTCTTTTTTCAGATATCGCAGTAAATCAAGGTTTTTCGTCTTAACTGACGTATATTGAATGCCTACTTTACTTCAGTAAAAATCACGTGTTTACGCAATTTTGGTGAGTATTTTTTAATTGAAGACGGTCTGGAGTGTTGCGTTTGTTTTTGAAGTAAGGTACAAGCGTTCACCAGATTCTTTATGTTCAAGTGTAATATTTACGCGCATGGTATCTCCCTTCTGTTATTTCGCAGCGTTAGCTTTGGCGATTTTACGTCCTTTATAGTATCCTTTGAGGGATACGCGGTGAGAACGTGAGTAATCTCCGGTGGTTTCGTCAAATTTCACAGTTGGAGCTGTCAAATTATAGTGTGTGCGACGTTTGTTTTTTTCGCTTTTGAAGTGCGACGTGCAGGTACTGCCATTTTTCTTTCCTCCGTAAGATATAAAGGGCTTTTTAGCCCGTATTCATTTTTGGGTTAATATGACTTGCGTCAACTTTAACAGTATATCAAAAGATTCTTGTAAAGTAAAGTTACTTGACAGATTTTTATTTCTTAAGATGGAAGGAATAGCTGGAAATGATGATATCTTGGTTCCATCTGAGATAATATTTGAGACGGAGATTCATTTGATTATGCAGCAGAGTTTGCCAAGGCTTACGCGGAACGAATTGTGGTATTAGCACGGTTAGAGTGCTGTTATGAGCTTTGGCTTTCTGACTGGCTGCATTAACATAATTAACTGTTGGCTTGATGATATCACGGTAATCAGAGTAAACATTGACAAAGGTGATATCTGGGAAAAACTGTTTAAACTCTTCTTCAACTTCATGATCTTTGCTAAGTGTTTCTGTTGTTGAGACATGCAAAGCGATAACATCTTTACTGAGGGAATGTGCATAATTAACAGCTCCGATAGTAGCCTGTGTCATATTGCCGACAAGCACTAGGACTTTATTGCCAGAATAGCAGACGGCTTTATTGTTATCAGTAATACGCAGCTGCTCTGCGACACTATTGTAATGGTTTTTTATTTTGTGGAACATGGCAATTAAAATGGCAATAATCGGGAAGAAAGGCCAAATATCATGCAGACGGAAGATCAAGAGAATCAAAATAATAGCATAGCAAATGATGGCACCAACGACATTTGCCAAAGCCTGTTTGAAAAAGTTTTTTCTTTAAGGTGTTTCCAATAAATGATCATTCCTGTCTGTGCTAATGCAAAAGGGATAAAAACTCCGATAGTATAAAGTGGTATCAAACGTTCAGTGGAACCGTTAAAATAAAGAGTAAGCAAATAGCACCAATAGCTAATGTTAAAATACCATTAGAATACCCTAGACGAGCTCCCTTTTCCAAATAAAGGTGAGGCATGTATTTGTTCTTTGCCATATTATAAGAAAGAATCGGAAAAGCTGAAAATCCAGTATTAGCAGCAACTGCTAAGATAAGGGCTGTTGCAATTTGGAAAAGATAAAAGAGTACTTGTCCGATAAAGCTATGGCCGAAAACTTTTTGAGCTATTTGTGCTAAGATAGTTACGTTATGATTAGGGATAATACCGAGCCAATAGTTGAGAAAAGTGATCCCGATAAACATAGCTCCGAGAATAGCAGACATCATGGTTAACGTTTTAACCGCATTTTTCGCTTTTGGTTTTTTAAAAAAAGGAACGGCATTTGAAATGGCTTCAACTCCGGTCAAAGAAGCAGAACCGCTAGTAAAAGCGCGCAGCAGCAAGACTAAAGTCAGGCCTGATATAGGCTGTCCAATATGAGCTGTTGCGGTATAAGTGAGATTTCCAGTAACGATTTGGAAAAGTCCACAGATCAGTAAAAAGAGAATGGATATAATGAAAAAATAAACAGGGACAAAAAGTGCTGTAGCTGATTCACGCAGACCGCGTAGATTCATAAGCATTAAAATAAGAACCAAAACAATTGAAATTTCAAGATTGCTATCTTTAAATGCTGGGAAGGCTGATGTGATAGCATCTGCTCCAGATGAGACTGACACGGCAACTGTCAGCATATAATCAATCAGCAGACTCCCGCCTGCCAAAAGCCCCATAGAAGGAGACAGATTGTCTGATGATACCATGTAAGCACCACCGCCATTAGGGTAGGCGTGAATAATCTGACTGTAAGAAATTGTTAAACTAATCAATAAAACAAGCACTCCAATGCCAATTGGCAAGGACCACCAAATAGCTCCTTCTGATAAAGCTATCAAAACTAAAATAACTTGCTCGGGTCCGTAAGCGATAGATGATAAAGCATCGCTTGACAGCATAGCCAATGCTTGCAATTTTGTTAATGCATGACTGTCCCCTTCTAATTCAGATTTTAAGGGTTCCCCTAGTAGAAAAGTTTTTAAAGTTTTAAACACTTTTTTCCTCCTGAAATTTTATCAATAAGGCATTATAGCTCTATTTCTAAGGAAAATCAATACATTAATTTATTTTTAATAGACATTTTATAAAAAAGAAAGTAAATCATTTTGGCTATCTGCTCTGTTGTTTTTGTGGTAAAATAGAACAGAAATAGAAGTCAGGAATATAAGAAAGGAATCAATTTGGCTTGAGATCTGTGCAAAAGGGTTCATTACTTTGTATATTAAAGATTATATAATTGTAATGATACCTTTGCTTTGACCATTAATAGCCTTTTTATATCATAATATGACATTACAAAAACCAAAAGGAACACAAGATATTCTGCCTCAAGAAACAGTTAAATGGCAGTATGTCGAAAACGTTGCGCGTAAAACTTTTAAAAAATATCATTACGGTGAAATTAGAACGCCCATGTTTGAACACTATGAGGTCATTAGTCGTTCTGTTGGTGATACGACAGATATTGTCACAAAGGAAATGTATGATTTCCATGATAAAGGAGACCGTCACATCACACTGCGCCCAGAAGGAACAGCTCCTGTTGTTCGTTCTTATGTGGAAAACAAACTTTTTGCGCCCGAAGTACAAAAACCTGTCAAAGTTTTTTATATTGGTTCTATGTTTCGCTATGAGCGGCCTCAAGCAGGGCGTTTACGTGAATTTCATCAGTTAGGAGTTGAATGTTTTGGCTCTAACAATCCTGCTATTGATGCAGAAACCATTGCCATGGCTTATCAGCTTTTCAATGAGCTAGGTATCAAAGATGTCACTTTGCATCTTAATAGTTTAGGAAATAAAGAGAGTCGCAAGGCTTATCGTCAGGCTTTGATTGATTACCTGACCCCCATGAAAGATAAACTATCCAAAGATTCACAGCGCCGCTTAGAAGAAAACCCTTTACGGGTACTAGATTCTAAAGAAAAAGAAGATAAAGCAGCTGTTGAAAATGCACCGTCTATCTTAGATTATTTGGATGATGACTCACAAGCGCATTTTCAGGCTGTACGTGATATGTTAGAGGCACTTGATATTCCTTATGTCATTGATACCAATATGGTTCGTGGTCTTGATTATTATAACCACACGATTTTTGAATTTATTACTCAAGTTGATAAAAGTGAATTAACGCTCTGTGCTGGCGGTCGGTATGACAGCCTTGTCGAATACTTTGGTGGTCCGGCGACAGCTGGATTCGGATTTGGTCTTGGTTTGGAGCGACTTTTATTAGTTATTGACAAGCAAAAGATTAATCTGCCAGTAGATAACAGTTTAGATGTCTATATAGCTGTACTTGGAGCAGCCACTAATAGTACGGCTTTAGAACTTATTCAAGCTATTCGTAAACAAGGTTTTTCAGCAGAACGTGATTATCTTGGTCGTAAAATTAAAGCACAATTTAAATCAGCAGATGCTTTTAACACTAAATTGATCATGACTTTAGGTGAGAGTGAAGTTGAAACTGGACAAGTTGCAGTTAAAAATAACTTCACACGCCAAGAAATTCTTGTTAGTTTTGAGGAACTTAAAACAGATTTTGCTAGAGTTTTTAAACAATTAGGTTCAGACAGACCATTGAGCAGTCCTGATCAACCTTAAAACGGACAGCTGAGGCTAGAATATAATATTGATAAACTCTTAAACTTGCTGTTGGGTCAGTATTTTTAAGAGTTTTTATTTTAGCTAGTTAAAAAGGTTGAAAATATACTTTAAGATGATCTGCTTCTGATTGGATACTGCACAGATTCTATGAGATTGTTTGGTTAAGGAAAAAAGCTTGAAATCCTTTAATTACGCTTACTATTTTTCAGTGAAGCCACTTTTATTTAATGGTTTTTGTGCTAAAATAGATAGGGAAATAAAGTTAGAGAAAGGGAGTTATTATGAAACGTTCTATGTATGCTGGTGCTGTACGTTCAGAACACATCGGACAAGAGTTAACCCTTAAAGGCTGGGTGGCTCGCCGGCGTGATTTAGGAGGTCTTATTTTTATTGATTTGCGCGATCGCGAAGGTATTGTGCAACTAGTCATTAATCCTAAAACTGCCAGTAATACTGTTGTTAAAAGTGCTGAAAGCCTGCGAAGTGAGTATGTTATTGAAGTGACAGGTCTGATTGTGGAGCGTGATCAAGCTAATGATAATTTACCAACGGGTCAGGTCGAAATGCAGGTGACGCAGTTAACGATTTTAAATGCTTCACAAACACCGCCCTTTGAAATCAAGGATAAAATTGAAGTCAATGATGACACACGTTTGCGCTATCGTTACCTCGATCTTCGTCGCCCGGAAATGCTGGAAAATTTTAAATTACGTGCTAAGGTAACACATACTATCCGCAATTATCTGGATGACTTGGATTTCATAGATGTTGAGACACCTATGCTTGCTAAGTCAACACCAGAAGGAGCGCGTGATTATTTAGTACCAAGCCGTATGAGTCAAGGGCATTTCTATGCTCTTCCTCAAAGTCCGCAGATTACTAAACAACTTTTAATGAATGCAGGTTTTGATCGTTATTACCAAATTGTCAAATGTTTTCGTGATGAAGACTTACGTGGAGATCGTCAACCTGAATTTACACAAGTTGATTTGGAAACGTCCTTTTTATCTGAACAAGAAATTCAAGAAATCACAGAAGGATTGATTGCATGTGTCATGAAGGAAGTCATGGGCATAGAGTTGCAATTACCACTTCCCCAAATATCTTATGATACAGCAATGAACAATTATGGTTCTGATAAACCAGATACACGTTTTGAAATGACTTTACAGGACTTGACAGATCTTGTAAAAAACACTGATTTTAAAGTATTTTCACAAGCTCCTGCTGTAAAAGCTATTGTTGCTAAAAATGCTGCAGATAGCTATTCTCGCAAAGCAATTGATAACTTGACAGATATTGTAAAGCCATTTGGTGCAAAAGGGCTTGCTTGGGTTAAATATAATGATGGCAAAATAGGTGGTCCTATTGCTAAGTTTTTGACAACTATTGAGGATGAGTTGACAGAACGTTTACAGCTTGAAGCAAATGATTTAGTATTTTTCGTAGCAGATGATCTTAAGATAGCAAATAGTAGTCTTGGTGCTCTGCGTAACCACTTGGCCAAAGAACTAAACCTTATAGACCATTCGAAATTTAATTTCTTATGGGTTGTGGATTGGCCAATGTTTGAATGGTCTGAAGAAGAAAATCGCTATATAAGTGCTCACCATCCTTTCACTTTACCGCAAGAAGATACGGTTGCTGAACTTGAAGGTGATCTCAGAAAAGTTCGTGCTGTTGCATATGACATTGTTCTTAATGGTTATGAACTTGGCGGAGGCAGTCTTCGTATCAATCAGAGAGAGATACAAGAACGTATGTTTAAGGCACTTGGATTTACAAAAGAAAGCGCTCGAAAACAATTTGGCTTCTTACTGGAAGCTATGGATTATGGTTTTCCGCCTCATGGAGGATTAGCGCTTGGATTGGATCGATTCATTATGCTTTTAGCAGGAAAAGAAAATATTCGTGAAGTGATTGCCTTTCCTAAGAATAATAAAGCTTCAGATCCAATGACACAAGCCCCAAGTTTAGTTTCTGATAAACAACTTGATGAGCTTTATTTGCAAGTAAACATGAATGCAGTAAAGAACAATGAACAAGAATAAATTTACCCTCATTTTTAAACATCGTATCAAGAATTTAGCGAAGCGCTATCAGGTCATTAATGTCCTGTCCTCTATTTCAAGAGAGAAATATGGTGAGCGTATTTCTGGTTCTATTATTTATGCTTTGTTGTCATCTATTGCTGTTAATTTTTCTTTTCAGCCTGGGAATGTCTATGCCAGTGGTGCTACAGGTTTAGCTCAGATTGTCTCGACTCTGTCTGTTAAGTATTTTGGTTTGACTATTCCTGTTTCGGTGACTTTTTATGCTATCAATATACCGCTTTTGATTATAGCTTGGTATATGATTGGTCATAAATTTACTGTTTTTACTTTTATTACAGTGACTTTGAGCTCTCTCTTTATTCAGTTTATTCCTCAAATGACTTTAACACCCGATCCGATGATGAATGCCATTTTTGGTGGTTTAGTTATGGGAACGGGAATAGGTTTTGCCCTTCGCAATAATGTGTCTAGTGGTGGTACTGATATTATCAGTCTTTTGGTTCGTAAGAAAACAGGCCGTAAAGTTGGCACAGTTTCTCTGATTGTCAATATTTTGATTATGATAATTGCAGGAATGACTTTTGGTTGGCAGTATGCTCTTTATTCTATGGTGACCATTTTTGTATCCAGTCAGATGACTGATGCTGTTTTTGTTAAACAAAAGAAAATGCAGGCAATGATTGTCACTAGCAGGCCTGATCGAGTGATTCGGATGATTCATCATAAATTACACCGTGGCGTTACCATTATCAATGATGCTGAAGGAACTTACAATCATGAACATAAAGCTATTCTTGTTACTATTATTACACGGGCTGAATTTAATGACTTCAAATATATTATGAAAAAGACGGATAAAAATGCTTTTGTTTCTGTAGCAGATAATGTTAATATTATTGGCCGTTTTGTTGAAGAAGATTAAATATTAATGTTGATAAGTTAAGGAGATACAATGAAAATAGATTATACTATTCGTCTAAAAAATTTTATTTTTATTGCCTTAGGTGTAGCCATTTATGCTTTTGGTTTTGTCAATTTTAATATGGCAAATCATATTGCTGAGGGAGGTATGGCCGGTTTAACTTTAGTTTTTCATGCCCTTTTTGGTATCAATCCAACTTATACTGGCTATCTATTTAACTTACCCTTACTGTTGTTTGGAATTTATTTTTTTGGTCGCAAAATGATGGTTTACACCATTTATGGAACAACGTTGATGTACTTTTTTGTTCTATATCTTTCAAAAATTCCCTCCTTTATATTGATTTACAGCATGATTATCTAGTCGTCGCTTTAGTAGCTGGTATCTGTGCAGGTATTGGTAATGGAATTGTCTTTCGTTATGGAGGAACTACCGGCGGTTCAGATATTATTGCTCGTGTTATGGAGGATAGGTATGGTATTCAATTGGGTCAGGCTTTATTAATTTTTGATATTTTTGTTATGCTCTTATCTTTGACTTATGTCTCCATTCCACAAATGATGTATGCTCTGATTGCTAGCTTTATGTTCAGTCAAGTGGTTATTTTAGTCCAAAATGGAGGTTATTCTGTTCGAGGTGTCTTGATCATTACTGATAAGCATGAAGAAGTGGCTGAAGCCATTCTTGAGGAACTCAATCGAGGCGTCACTTATTTAAAAGGTCAAGGTGCTTACTCAGGTAAAGAAAAAATAGTTCTATATGTTGCTTTAAATCCTACAGATGTCAGGTTATTAAAGGAAATGATGGAAAAACTTGATCCAGATGCCTTCATTTCAATTTTAAATGTTGAAGAAGTTATTAGTCCTGACTTTATTGTTAGTAAGCGTGAACGCAAACTAGCCTATAAATAGGGAAAAATAAGCTGTTGGATATGTATTCCAACAGCTTATTATAATTGCTTACATTTCATTAGGCGCCTCAACACCCAGAAGGGCTAAGGCTTCTTTAAGAACGGTTGCGGTGGCATAACTGAGTGCAAGACGACTTTCATGTTCAGGGCTGTCGTCAAGAATGCGTGTGTGTGCATAATATTTGTTAAAGCTTTGTGCTAAGTGAATAGCAAATCTAGCGATAAGGGAGGGCTCAAAATTATCAGCTGCTCTAACGATGGTATTTGGAAAGTCCTGAATGAGTTTAATAATTTCCCAACTTTCAGTGTCATTTAACTGATAGTTTTTTGTTGCTTGAGGCTGAAAATTAGCTTTTCTAAGGATAGATTGAATACGAGCATGGGCATATTGAACATAAGGACCTGTTTCCCCTTCAAAAGAGACCATAGCTTCAAGATCAAAATCATAGCCATTTGTTCGGTCTGTTTTAAGGTCATAGAATTTTATAGCTCCGACACCAACAGCATGGGCAACGGCTTCTTTATTAGCTAAATCAGGGTTTTTAGCATCAATTTGTGCTAAGGAGCGTTTGACAGCTTCAGCAATTGTTGGCTCAAGTAAGATAACATTTCCTTTGCGGGTAGATAATTTTTGTCCATTTTTAGTAACGAGGCCAAAAGAGACATGCTGGATATCTTTGCTCCAAGCATAGCCCATTTCAGCTAATACAGCTTTTAATTGCTTGAAATGAGCAGTTTGTTCCTGACCGACAACATAGATAGCTTTAGCAAAGTTATAGGTACGTTTGCGATAAATGGCTGCTGCCAAATCGCGGGTAATATAGAGAGTAGCACCATCAGATTTCTTAATAAGGGCAGGGTGTTCAATGTCATATTTTTCAAGGTTAACAACTTGAGCTCCCTTAGACTCTTCTAAAAGTCCCTTCTCGGCTAGTAATTGGACAACCTCTTCCATTTTATTATTGTAAAAAGCTTCACCATTGTAGCTATCAAAATTTACATCAAGCTCAGCATAAAGACGATTGAATTCCATTAAGCTTTCATCGCGGAACCATTGCCAGAGTGCAAGAGCTTCCTCATCATTGTTTTCAAGTTTGCGGAACCATTCGCGAGCTTCTTTATCAATTTCTGGATTTTTTTCGGCTTCAGCATTAATGCGGACATAGAGCTTTAAAAGTTCATCAATAGGATGGGTTCTAACCGCTTCTTCACTGCCCCATTTTTTATAGGCAACAATAAGCATGCCAAACTGTTTGCCCCAGTCACCCAAGTGATTGATTTTAACGGTTTCATAGCCTAATTTTTGGAAAATATTAGATAAAGCATCACCGATAACAGTGGAGCGTAGATGTCCAATAGAAAAAGGCTTAGCAATATTAGGACTAGAAAGATCAATAGCAATATTGCGGCCTTGGCCAATGGCTGCTTGAGCATAATCTTCCCTTTTTTCAATAACCTCTTTTAATACTTGAGCTGAGATTTCTGACTTATTAAGAAAAAAATTAATATAAGGGCCGACAGCTTCGATCTTCTCAAAATAGCTATTATCAATTTGACTGACAAGTTCACTGGCAATGATTTGTGGCGCCTTATGCATAATTTTAGCTAAAGTGAATGTAGGAAAGGCTAAGTCCCCCATATTAGATTTCTTAGGTTTTTCCAACAGATTCGCAATGCTATCGTTATCTAAATCGGGAATAACTTGAGCGAGTTTTTCTGTAACTAATTGTTTATTATCCATTTATATCTCCTCAAAAGTAATCATTCTATTTTAACATAAATTACTAGGCTTTTGCTGAAAATTGATAAAAATCTAAAATTGTTTTTAAACAATACCCGCTAAATTTGAAAAGATGAAAAAACTCTTAATTTTTGATATAATTTTAAAGATAATTAGACAACGAGGAAACGAATGAATAAGAAAAATCGTCAACAACAAATCAAACGTATTATTCAAACACATCATATTGGCACTCAGGAAGACATAAAAACCCAACTTCAAAAAGAAGGCATTTCAGTCACTCAAGCAACTCTTTCACGGGACCTGCGTGAAATCGGCTTGCTTAAATTACGAGATGATGCGGGAAAGTTGTATTACAGTCTTTCGGAAAGAAATTCTTCTTACTTCACTCCAGTTATTCTGAGTTATATTTTAAAAGTTACCCGTGCAGAATTTATGCTTGTTCTTCACACCAATTTAGGAGAGGCAGATGTTTTAGCCAATCTAATTGATGAGACTGACAGTTCTGAAATTCTTGGGACAGTTGCTGGTGCGGATACTCTTTTGGTTGTCTGTAAGAATGAAGAAATTGCTAGTCAGTTAGAAAATGATGTTTTATTAAGTCTATGAGTTCATTTGAAGAAGCCTTAAATCATTTAATAGAACTTATAGGAGAACATGACAGTGTGCGAGATTATCAAGCTATTGAAAAGAAAATTAAGTCTTTGCCAGAATTAAGTAAGCTAGCACATGATATGAAGGCTTATCAGCAAGATGCTGTCCTTTTTCAAAAGATTGAAAAGAAAAGGGCTCAAAAAGAAGCAGATCAAAAGGCGCAGCAAATGGGAGAAGATTTGGATAAGCTCCCCATTGTTCAAGATTATCGGGCTAAAATGCAGGATGCTAGTGATCTTTTACAATATGTAACCAAAACTCTGGAAGAGAAAATAAATGAGGCGTTAGGAAATGACTAAGGAAAAACTATCTCCAGCAATGCAGCAGTATTTGGATATCAAAGAAGATTATCCAGATGCTTTTTTGCTTTTCCGTATGGGAGATTTTTATGAACTGTTTTATGACGATGCTGTTAAGGCTGCTCAGATTTTAGAAATTAGTCTAACCAGTCGCAATAAAAATGCCGACAATCCTATTCCTATGGCTGGGGTTCCTTATCATTCGGCTCAACAGTATATTGATGTTTTAATTGATCTAGGTTATAAAGTTGCCATTGCGGAACAAATGGAAGATCCCAAAAAAGCTATCGGTGTTGTTAAACGTGAAGTGGTTCAAGTAATTACACCGGGTACCGTTGTTGACTCAACTAAACCAGACAGTGCCAATAACTTTTTGGTGGCTTTAGATACTGATGGTAATCAGTTCGGTCTTTCTTACATGGATTTATCTACTGGGGAATTTTATGCGACAACCTTAGCAGATTTGACAGCAGTGAGAAGCGAAGTCCTCAATCTCAAAGCACGTGAATTGGTCATTGGCTTTGATCTCAATGAGGATGAAGAACAACTTTTTCGTAAGCAAATGAATCTGCTCTTGTCTTTCGAAAAAACGGTTTATGATGATGTTCACTTGCTGGATAATCAACTAGAAATGATAGAACTGACTGCAGCTGGTAAACTTTTGCAATATGTGCATCAAACTCAAAAACGTGAGTTGAGTCACTTGCAAAAATTGGTGCATTATGAAATTAAAGATTACTTGCAGATGGCTTATGCTACAAAATCTAGTTTGGATCTGTTAGAAAATGCCAGAAGCGGGAAAAAACACGGCAGTCTCTACTGGCTGTTAGATGAGACAAAAACAGCTATGGGAACACGTCTTTTGCGAAATTGGATTGATCGTCCTTTAGTCAGTTCAAGCCTTATCAGTAAACGTCAAGATATTATTCAGACTTTTCTAGAACACTTTTTTGAGCGCAGCGATCTTAGTGACAGCCTAAAAGGTGTTTATGATATAGAACGCTTAGCTAGTCGTGTTTCATTTGGGAAAGCCAATCCTAAGGATTTATTGCAATTAGGTCAAACCTTGGCGCAAGTTCCTGTCATCAAGGTTATTCTTGAAAGCTTTGACAGTCCAAGTTTAGAAAAACTGATTCATCAGATTGACACTCTTCCAGAATTAGAAGAGCTGATTCGTTCGGCTATAGATCCTAATGCCCCCATGACCATTACGGAAGGTAATATAATTCGAGAAGGTTTTGATGATACCTTAGATAAATATCGGACGGTGATGCGTGAAGGAACAAGTTGGATTGCTGACATTGAGACTAAGGAACGTCAGAAAAGCGGCATCTCAACCTTGAAGATTGATTATAACAAAAAAGACGGTTATTATTTTCATGTCACCAACTCTAATTTGTCTTTAGTACCAGATCATTTCTTTAGAAAGGCGACACTCAAAAATTCTGAACGTTTTGGAACAGCAGAGCTTGCCAAAATTGAAGGTGAAATGTTAGAAGCGCGTGAAGAATCTGCCAATTTAGAATATGATATTTTCATGCGTATCAGAGCACAGGTTGAATCTTATATTGAGCGTCTTCAAAATCTGGCCAAGAGCCTAGCGACTGTTGATGTTTTGCAAAGTTTAGCAGTAGTGGCTGAGAATAATCATTATGTCAGACCGACTTTTAATCATCAGCAGGAAGTCAGTATTGAAAATGGCCGCCATGCTGTTGTTGAAAAAGTTATGGGAACTCAAGAATACATTCCTAATACTATCAATTTTGACCAAAAGACAAGTATTCAACTGATTACTGGGCCTAATATGAGCGGTAAGTCAACTTATATGCGGCAATTAGCTTTGACGGTTATTATGGCGCAATTAGGCTCTTTTGTAGCAGCTGATTCGGCTAATTTGCCGATTTTTGATGCCATTTTCACTCGTATCGGAGCAGCAGATGATTTAATTTCAGGGCAGTCAACCTTTATGGTAGAGATGATGGAAGCTAATCATGCTATCAAGGCAGCGACACCTGATTCGCTCATTTTATTTGATGAGTTAGGTCGTGGAACTGCAACTTATGATGGAATGGCTTTAGCACAGGCTATTATTGAGTATATTCATAATAAAGTTGGGGCTAAAACACTATTTGCTACCCATTATCATGAGTTGACAGAACTGTCAACTAGCTTGACAAGTCTTGTCAATGTACATGTTGCTACTCTTGAAAAAGATGGAGAAGTCACTTTTCTTCATAAAATTGCTGCTGGACCAGCTGATAAATCTTATGGAATCCATGTTGCTAAAATTGCCGGCCTGCCTAAAGATTTACTTGATCGCGCTGACTGCATATTAGTTGATTTAGAAAAGATGAGTGCAGCTGTCTCAGTTAATCTTAAAAATGAGACCAAGGAAAGCCAGCCTGTGGAAGAGCAGTTGTCACTTTTTGCTATTGATAATAATTATGAAGAATTAATCAAAAAATTAAAACAACTAGACGTTACCAATTTAACACCAAGGGAAGCCATGAATGCCTTATTTGATTTGAAGGATCTACTATAACTCAAGAGCAATCTCAATTAAGATTGCTCTTTTAATTTATGGTATAATAAACACAATTTTAGTGAGGTGACTTATGTCAAAAATTATTGAACTGCCAGAAGTTTTAGCCAATCAAATTGCTGCTGGAGAGGTTATTGAAAGACCAGCTAGTGTTGTAAAAGAACTAGTTGAGAATGCTATTGACGCTGATAGCAGCCAAATTACAATAGAAATTGAAGAATCAGGACTGAAAAAAATTCAAGTAACTGACAATGGTCAAGGAATAGCACAAGCGGATGTAATGATGAGCTTACGTCGCCATGCGACTAGTAAAATTAAAAACAAATCCGATCTTTTTAGAATTAGGACCTTAGGTTTTAGAGGTGAGGCCCTTCCATCAATTGCTTCTATTAGCAGACTAACATTAAAAACAGCAACAAAAGGGGAAATACACGGTACTTTATTAATCGCAAATGGTGGTAAAATTGAAAAAGAAGAAGCCATTAGTACCCCTATTGGAACCAAAGTCAGTGTTGAAAATCTTTTCTTCAATACCCCTGCTCGCCTTAAATATATGAAAAGTTTGCAGGCAGAGCTCGCTCATATTATTGATGTCATTAATCGTCTTAGCTTGGCGCATCCCGAAATTGCTTTCACGCTTATTAATGATGGTCGTGAATTAACAAAAACGGCAGGTAAAGGCGATTTGCGTCAAGCTTTAGCAGGTATTTATGGGGTAACCACTGCTAAAAAAATGGTCGAAATTTCAAATGCAGATCTTGATTTTGAGGTATCTGGTTATATTAGTTTGCCTGAATTAACGCGAGCTAATCGCAATTATATTACCATTCTTATTAACGGGCGTTATATAAAAAATTTTTTGCTCAATCGCGCTATTCTTGATGGTTATGGTTCAAAATTAATGGTGGGACGTTTTCCAATTGCTGTTATAGACATTCAAATTGACCCTTATTTAGCAGATGTTAATGTTCATCCAACTAAGCAGGAAGTTCGTATTTCTAAAGAAAAAGAGTTGATGAATCTCATTAGTTCGGCAATTGCAGACAGTTTAAGAGAACAAGACTTGATTCCTGATGCTTTGGAAAATCTTGCTAAAACTAGCACAAACAAGAAACAAAAGTTTGAACAAACACAGCTTCCTCTTAAACAATCAAATCTTTACTATGATAAGACTCAAAATGACTTCTTTCTCAAAGAAACAACAGTTTCAGAAGCATCAAGCGAGTTTACAAAGGTTGGCGAGGTTGTAAATAATGCTGATGAAACGCCAGAACATAATAGTGTAAAATATGCTGAGCGGCACACTCTGTCTTCTGAAAACAAAGTGCATCCAAGTATTACCATGACAGACAAAAAACAACAGCGTCAGCTTGATAAAATTGTTGAAAGTCTAGAAAATGAAGAAAAGTCAACTTTTCCTGAGTTAGAATATTTTGGTCAAATGCATGGGACTTACCTCTTTGCTCAAGGTGAAGGTGGGCTTTATATCATAGATCAACATGCTGCTCAAGAACGTGTTAAATATGAATACTATCGTGATAAAATTGGAGAAGTAGATAATAGTTTACAGCAGCTTTTAGTACCTTATCTTTTTGAATTTCCTGCTAACGATTTTATGACCTTACAAGAAAAAATGAGCATTCTAAATGAGGTGGGGATTCACTTAGAGAACTATGGAGAGAATACTTTCATTTTGAGAGAACATCCTATTTGGTTACAGGAAAAAGAAATTGAATCAGCCGTCTATGAGATGTGTGACATGTTGTTGTTGACAAATGAAGTCTCCATTAAGAAATATCGAGCAGAATTAGCTATTATGATGTCTTGCAAGCGCTCTATCAAGGCTAATCATACTTTGGATGATTATTCTGCCAGAAATCTCTTAATTCAATTATCACAGTGCAAAAATCCTTACAATTGTCCTCATGGACGTCCTGTGCTTGTGAATTTTACAAAAGCTGATATGGAAAAGATGTTTCGTCGCATTCAAGAAAACCATACTAGTTTGAGAGAATTAGGGAAATACTAAGATAAAGCTAAATTACTTATTTATGCTGTAAAGAATGTGTCAATATATTGTAAACTTTTTTGGGGGGGAGGTAATGGCAAGTTCTTTTTATTTTATTAGTAGACCAGCAAGTCAATATTTGTAACTGATTTTTCCTTTCGTTTTAATTTATGCTATACTATTATGCAATAAAAGGAGAAATGATGTACGATTATATTAAGGGTAATTTAACCAAAATTACAGCTAAATATATTGTTTTAGAAGCTGGCGGACTAGGTTATATAATTAATGTTGCCAATCCCTATAGTTTTTCTGAACAGATAAATCAAGCTATTCAAATTTATGTTCACCATGTTGTCCGTGAAGATGCCCATCTTCTTTATGGTTTTCACACTGAGGATGAAAAAGCGGTTTTTCTTAATCTTATCTCTGTTTCAGGAATCGGTCCAACTTCAGCACTAGCTATTATTGCGGCTGACGATAATGAAGGTTTGGTTAAAGCCATTGACCACAGTGATGTGAAATATTTGATGAAATTCCCTAAAATTGGGAAGAAAACAGCTCAACAAATGGTGCTTGATTTAGCAGGTAAATTTGTAGATATTAATGAAGTCTCAACTGATAAAAGCAAAGCGAGTATTACTAATAATAATCAAGAACTTGAAGAGGCAGTTGAAGCACTTTTGGCTCTCGGTTACAAAGCAAATGAACTTAAGAAGATTAAAAAATTTTTTGAAGGAACGACTGATACGGCAGAAAATTATATTAAATCTGCTCTAAAAATGTTGATGAAATAGTAGTTTTAAAGTACCTGTGTCAATATGCTCGTTTGAGAATAGGTAATTTATAAAAACTCTATGTATATGAAAGGAATAGTAATGAAGCGTTGCAGTTGGGTAAAAGAAAGCAATCCTTTGTATGTTATTTATCATGATAAAGAATGGGGGCAGCCATTGCATGATGAGCAAAGATTATTTGAATTACTGTGTTTAGAAACTTATCAAGCTGGACTTTCCTGGGAAACTATTCTCAACAAACGTGAGGCTTTTGAATCTGTTTTTCATCATTATGAAATTGATAAAGTAGCCGCTATGTCTGATGAAGCATTGGAAGAGATTTTGAAAAATCCGAAGGTTGTTCGTAATCGCAGAAAAATTTATGCAACGCGCCATAACGCACAAGCGTTTTTGGCTATACAGAAAACATTTGGAAGTTTTGATCATTATCTTTGGTCTTGGGTGAACTTTACACCAATTGACAATTTTGTCAAGGACTATCAAAGTATACCTGCTCAAACGAGTTTATCAGAAAGGATTGCTAAGGATTTAAAAAAGAAGGGCTTTAAGTTTGTTGGTCCTGTTTGCATTTATTCTTATTTACAGGCAGCAGGTTTAATTAATGATCACGAAGTTGATTGCGATTTTAACCCTAAAAAATAAGACATTTTCACTAAGAGGTTTAATTAGCTCAATTTATTTGTCAAACCAGTTCTGCTGTTCATTATTTGAAAACCCCTCTAAAAAATTTAGAGGGATTTGTGCTATAATATGGTCAATCTTTTACGAATATAATATTGAGGAGGTTAGAATGAAATCTGAGATCATTGCTGTTGGAACGGAAATTTTAACAGGACAAATTGTTAATACTAATAGCCAATTTTTATCAGAAAAATTCGCAGAATTAGGAATTGATGTTTATTTTCAAACAGCGGTTGGTGATAATGAAGAACGCCTTTTATCTGTTTTGAAAATTGCAAAGGAACGTAGTGATTTAATCGTACTTTGTGGTGGTTTGGGACCAACAGAAGATGATTTAACAAAACAAACCCTAGCAAAATTTTTGAAAAGAGAATTGGTGTTTGATAAAACAGCTCAGGAACGTCTAGATGAATTTTTTGCATCACGTCCGACATCTGCGCGTACGCCAAATAATGAATGTCAGGCGCAGATTATAGCAGGAAGCCAGCCTTTATCTAATGAAACAGGCTTAGCAGTTGGGGGGTTTTTGGAGGCAGATGGAGTGACTTATGTTGTGTTACCTGGTCCGCCTAGTGAATTGAAGCCGATGGTTAACAAAGAGTTACTCCCTTATTTATCAAAAACTTCTGAGAAGCTTTATTCTCGTGTCTTACGCTTTTTTGGCATTGGTGAGAGTCGTTTGGTGACCTTGTTGCATGACTTAATAGCGAAGCAAACAGATCCCACAATTGCTCCTTATGCTAAGACAGGTGAGGTAACAATACGTTTATCAACAAAAGCCCATAGGCAGAAAGAAGCAGATAGTAAGTTAGATAAGTTGGAAAAGAAAATTGTAGCTATTGATAACTTGGTTGATTATTTTTATGGTTATGGTGAAGAAAACTCATTACCACAGGTTGTATTTGATCTGCTTAAGGAAAGAGGTAAAACTATTACAGCAGCTGAAAGTTTAACAGCAGGCCTTTTTCAGGCAAGATTAGCAGATTTTGCAGGAGCATCTGATATCTTTAAGGGAGGTTTTATAACTTACAGTATAGAAGAGAAGGCTAGAATGCTAGGTATTCCTCTTGAAGCTCTCCAACTTCATGGTGTTGTTAGTGCTTTTACTGCTGAAAAGATGGCAGAGCGCTCGCGTCGGCTGACTCAATCAGATTTAGCTGTTTCTTTAACAGGAGTTGCAGGCCCGGATAGCTTAGAAAGTCAGCCGGCAGGGACAGTTTTTATCGGTTTGTCAAGTTCCAAAAGAACAATGGCAATCAAAGTGTTAATTGGCGGACGCAGTCGGTCTGATGTGCGTTATATCGCTGTTTTACATGCTTTTAATTTAGTACGTCAAACTTTATTATCTCATAAAAATTTAGTATAATAAAAAGACGGATTTAAAACATAGAATAGGAGAAAAAGATTGGCCAAAAGAACAAAAAAGACAGAAGAAATAACGAAAAAATTTGGTGATGAGCGTAAGAAAGCTCTTGATGATGCTTTGAAAAATATCGAAAAAGATTTTGGTAAAGGTGCAGTTATGCGCCTGGGTGAGCGTGCTGAACAAAAGGTTCAGGTTATGAGTTCAGGAAGTCTAGCCCTTGATATTGCTCTTGGAGCAGGCGGCTATCCAAAAGGACGTATCGTTGAGATTTACGGACCAGAATCTTCTGGTAAGACAACTGTTGCTCTTCATGCTGTTGCTCAGGCACAAAAAGATGGCGGTATTGCTGCTTTTATTGATGCAGAACATGCCCTTGATCCAGCCTATGCTGCTGCTCTTGGCGTTAATATTGATGAGCTTTTGCTTTCACAACCAGATTCAGGAGAACAGGGTCTTGAAATTGCAGGGAAATTGATTGATTCTGGTGCTGTTGATTTAGTTGTTGTTGACTCAGTAGCAGCTTTAGTACCACGTGCGGAGATTGACGGAGATATTGGTGATAGTCATGTTGGCTTACAAGCACGCATGATGAGTCAAGCTATGCGCAAATTATCAGCTTCAATCAATAAAACAAAAACCATTGCTATTTTTATTAATCAATTGCGGGAAAAAGTTGGTATTATGTTTGGTAATCCAGAAACAACTCCTGGCGGGCGTGCTTTGAAGTTTTATTCTTCTGTGCGTCTTGATGTCCGTGGCAATACTCAAATTAAAGGAACCGGGGAACAAAAAGACAGCAATATTGGTAAAGAGACCAAAATTAAAGTTGTTAAAAATAAAGTTGCTCCACCATTTAAAGAAGCTTTTGTAGAAATTATGTATGGTGAAGGCATTTCCCGTACAGGTGAATTAGTTAAGATTGCTAGTGATTTGGGAATTATCCAAAAAGCTGGAGCTTGGTACTCTTATAATGGTGAAAAAATTGGGCAAGGTTCTGAAAATGCTAAAAAATTCCTAGCTAATAATCCAGAAATTTTTGATGACATCGATCATAAAGTGCGTGTTCAATATGGTTTAATTGAGGAAGATAATACTGAAGAAAGACAGTCTTCTAAAGGAAAAGAAATTGATGAAAAAGCTGACCAAAACCTTGTTTTAGAGCTGGATGATGCAATTGAGCTTGAAGATTAAATAAAAATAGGTCCCAAGACCGACTCTTTATTTAATGACCTATGCTAAGATAATATTATCCTGTAAGGAAAGAGAGATTTAAACATGATTAAAATTTATACAATTTCAAGCTGTACAAGCTGTAAGAAAGCGAAAACATGGCTTAATGCTCATCAACTCCCTTATAAAGAACAAAACTTAGCAAAAGATCCTTTAAGTAAAGAAGAAATTTTAAATATCCTTTCAAAAACAGAAAATGGAATTGAGAGCATTGTATCCTCTAAAAACCGCTATGCTAAGGCTCTCCATTGCAATATTGATGATTTGAGTGTCAATGAAGTCATTGATCTCATCAAAGAAAATCCACGAATTTTAAAAAGTCCGATTTTAATTGATGACAAACGTCTTCAGATAGGTTATAAGGAAGATGATATTCGAGCTTTTTTACCGCGTTCTATTCGTAATGTTGAAAATACAGCAGCTCGTTTAAGGGCAGCTTTATAAGAATGTTTAAAGCAATGAAAAGTCATTTGTTTAACATCAAAATATTTCATTCGAAAAACTCTATGGATATTGCCATATTCCCCAATCGTTGTTAGATAGCTAAATCAGCAATTGGAGAATATGGCAATTTTATTGTTGCCGCATTTTGAGATGTTATGTGATGGCTAGACGTTTATCCTGTGATTAAGTTTTTCATTCCTTGCTTAGTTTTCCTTTAATATGCTATACTGAATAATAAGGAGAATAAGAATATGAAAAGAAGTGATAAGACAAAGATAGAAAAAAGGTTGGCTCCATTTTGGCTATATTTTAAACTTATAACAGCTTTAGGACTGATAATCTCTTTGATTGTGCTTTATCTGCATTCATCTCAATGGTTGTTCATTGTTCCCGTTGCTTATTTGTTTGGCCTTTTACTGTTGCTTTCACGAACAAAATTAGAGGGTTGGCCCTTGGTCTTACTCAGCTTTGTTAGATATGCTATTATCTTTTTTACTTTTACTTATGGTGCTTTTGTTATTCTAGATGTTAAACAAGGCGTTGGTATAAAAGAAGCATTAACGGCTCCTTATCGTTTGTCTCTTCTCGTTTTTGAACCTACGATGCCTTTTTCAGGTATTTTAGTTGGAATAGTTATACTTTTGCTCTTCCTTTTTGCTTATAGAAAAAGAAAGTAACTTAAACTTGTACTATAGTATGATGTTGAAAGAGGCTTGTCAGTCTGAATATGCAGATTCCTTAACTTACTAAGTTAAGGTGAGTAATTTTTTACGATTAACACGATAATCATTTAATCTTATGTTAAGCAGCGAAAGAGAGTGAAACGTTTTAATTTAAGGGAAGTCAAAGAGTTTAATCACCAAATAGATAATAATCCTGATATTCACAAACTAATAATACAATGCTTAGAAAAAATTCTGTGGGATTTCTCTTTGCTTAATGAGGAAACTGTTTGCCATCAAACTTGCCTCTACCTATATTAAAACTAAAACGATTCAAAGGTTATACTTGATGCAGCTTCTTGTTGATTTTTTGAATGTTTTTTTTATTTTCAAAATAGCAGAACAAGTAAATGAGGATATAAATAATAGAAACTAAAAGGAGGAAAAAAACTAAATATTTCCGAGTCATGTAAAACCAATGTAAATAAGATCCAGCTAAGATAAGTGGTAGGACAATGAATAAATAGTGAATCAAACTTGTAGTTAGTAGACTGAGTTTTTCATTTTTAAAGAGGCTGCTAGCCAATCCTTGTAAAACACCTAGAAGAGCAAAAATGAAAAGTTGAACTGCTGTTGCTTGTGAAACTGATGAAAAAAGTTTAACAAAGCTTGGAACGCCAAGTGGGCTACTATTTGGGAAAAAGAAGATGGCTATGAAATAATTCATTAAAGAACCGATTCCTATACCAATAAAACTGTAAGTAATAATCTGTTTGAGTATTTTCATGATATGCCTCCATTAAAGATTTAATTGTTCTTTGAAGCGTTTCAAACTTCGCCTAGCCACAAAACTGACTGTTCCATTTTTGAAAGTCACTTCAATGCTGCCTCGGATGGTCAAATTCAATTGTTTAATATATTTGATATTGATGATTTCACCTTGGGAAATACGAATAAAAGGTGTTCCTAATTCTTGCTCAAAAAAGTAGAGTCTTTGTTTAGCCAAATAGGTATCGGTTGGTGTTTGAATTAAGACCTGTTTGTTTTCCGTGAAAATACGAATCACTTTTTCTAGTGGGATAAACTCTAATCGTTTATTTTTGTAACCATAAATGATATTAGGCCTTGTTGAATAAAATCAATCACACCTTTTGCGTTTGTTTATCAATATGACGTGTATAGATTTGGAGTAAGGGTTTCTTAAAGTTTGAATCCTTGATAATTTCTAATTTCATCAGCAATCACCCTTTCTTGATTTTAGTATATAGAATTTTGTGGGGAGTAGCCAGACTTTTTGGATAAGTGGTGTTTAATTTAAGATAAGTAGTTCTTCTTCTTGTGAAAATACTTAAAATAAGATATAATGTAACATGATATTCCCTATGAGAAAGAAGGTGTTATTATGGGATTTACAGATGAAACGGTCCGTTTTAACCTTGACGATGGCAATAAGAAGGAAATTAGTGAAACCTTGACTCATGTCTATCGTTCTTTGGAAGAAAAAGGTTATAATCCAATCAATCAAATTGTAGGTTATGTCTTAAGTGGGGATCCTGCTTATGTGCCTCGCTATAATGACGCTCGAAATCAAATTCGAAAATATGAACGTGACGAAATTGTTGAAGAATTAGTGCGTTACTATTTGCAAGGGAATGGGATTGATTTAAGATGAGAATAATGGGACTGGATGTTGGTTCAAAAACAGTTGGTGTTGCTGTTAGTGACCCACTGGGGTTTACAGCACAGGGTCTTGAAATTATTCCTATTAATGAAGCTAAAGGAGAGTTTGGCTTTAATCGTCTGGCTGATTTGGTTAAGGACTACAAGGTTGAAAAGTTTGTAGTTGGTTTACCTAAAAATATGAATAATACAAGTGGTCCGCGTGTTGAGGCTAGTCAGGCTTATGGTGAGAAAATCAAAGAATTTTTCAATTTACCTGTTGAATATCAGGATGAACGTTTGACAACTGTTCAAGCTGAACGAATGCTAGTTGAGCAGGCTGATGTTAGTCGTGGTAAGCGAAAAAAGGTTATTGATAAGTTGGCTGCTCAGCTGATTTTACAAAATTATTTGGATCGTATGTTTTAAAGGGCTTTAAGTTATAAATTGTTGTATCTTATTGTCATAATTTTGAATATCCTATTAGAAAGTGCAAACAGGAGGCAACTATGTCACATAATCATGAACAAGAGCATGATCTTATCACGCTTGTTGATGAACAAGGAAATGAAGCTTTGTTCGAAGTTCTTTTGACTATTGATGGTAAAGAGGAATTTGGAAAAAATTATGTTCTCTTGGTCCCAGCGGGTGCTGAAGAAGATGCTGATGGTCAAATTGAAATTCAAGCCTATTCATTTACTGAAAATGAAGATGGAACAGAAGGGGATCTTCAACCTATTCCAGAAGATGCTGATGCTGAATGGATTATGATCGAAGAAGTCTTTAATAGTTTTTTAGATGAAGACTGATAGAAATGTCTGATAATCAGGCTTTTTCTTTTTGCCTTATTTACGAATAAATAAATGAGGTGATATCATGAAAACGAAAGAAAGCTTAACACAGCAAGAAAAGAAGTTTTTGAAAGCCTATGATAGGAAGACTTTGCATCATTTTAGAGACATTTTAACTTATTGCTTTATCTTGGATAAATTGACTAATAAGTAGATTTTGTTATACTTTTAATAGGAAATTTCAAGGAGAATGGGTTTGGATAAGAGACAAAACAATTATCGGAGAGAAACAACTAGAAAAATAAATGCGAATACTCACTTGAGTGCTAACCAACGCGAAGCTGAAGTGAGTTCTTTACATCGTTTTTATATCGTCATGTTTAGTATTTTTGTCAGTTTTTTTAGTGTGGCTATGCCCTTTTTTACTGATTTTAGCAATGCTGTTCAATCTCAAAATCTTTATACAGGTTTTATGATGACGCAAAATCATTTGCCCTATAGTGATATTTTTTCAACAGGCGGCTTTCTTTACTATGCGGTAATTGCACTTAGTTATCGTTTAGGAGGCAGTATTTGGCTGGTTTTAGTCCAGTTTGCTAGTTTTTACTTTTCGGGTATCTATCTTTATAAGATTGTTTATCATATGACTGGCAAAGAAGAGGTGACGATTAATACTATATTGCTCTTTTATTTGGCTAATTTTTCTCTGGGTTTTGGGGGGCTGTATCCTGTTCAATTTGCTATGCCTTTTGTGTTATTGTCCCTTTGGTTTTTAACTAAATATTTTGCAGGTTTGACAAGAGATGAAGGATTTATTGTTTATGGCTTGACAGGAGCATTAGCTTATTTAATCGAGCCACGGACTCTTTTCTTTTGGCTGGTGTCTTTAGTAATTATCTGTATCTATAATGTGAAGCATCATCAGCATGCTCGTGGATTCTATCAGTTTCTTTGTATTGTTTTTGGTGGTATCCTAGTATTTTATATTTTGGGCTATTTTATTTTAAATATGCAAATTCTGTCATCTTATATCGCCCAAGCTGGGACTTACTACTTTACTCATTTTGCTCTTGGGAAAGATGATATTTTACTGACAATTCTCTTTCAAATTTTTGTTCTCTTTGCTTCAGGCTTACTGATGGGTGCTTTAACTTTTTTCAATCATATCAAGCGTGAAAATGATCGTGATGACTTGATTAAATCTATTGTCTTTTTAAGTTTTGTTTTAAGTTTGATTTTTATTTTATTATCACAGAGTTTTGCAACTTATCAATTTTTGCTGCTTTTACCTTTTGGTCTTGTCTTGACTGGCCTTTATCTTGATGATGAATATAAGGAATCTTTAAAGCGTAAATCACGTCGGCGAAAACAACATAGACGTCTATCGCATAAAGTCTTTGATCTTTTTTTACTTAGGCATTTCTATCTTCCCTGTCTTTTATTTGCTTATGGTTTAGCTCAGCCTATTATTCACTACATTTCTTCTTATCACTTAAATCAGGAACGTGCTCAGATTGCAGATTATATTAGAGAAAATACAGATGAAAAAACAAGAATTTATTCATGGGATTCCAGTGCAAAAATTTACTTTGACGCTAATCGGCGCTCTAGTGCACAATTCCCTTTACCAATGGTTAATACGGCTAAACAATCAAATCGTAAAGCATTAGAAGATGAACTTTTGCAAAATGAAGCTACTTATGTTGCTGTTAATGAGAAATCGAAGCGATTGCCATCGGTTTTAAAACAGAATTTTTCAAATAATTATAAAGTTGTTTCCTTAAAGAATCGTTCAGATTTTACAGTTTATCAGAGAAAATAGGTTTTATATCAATATATTGTGTCTAAATTTTTTTTATCCACAATATATTGATTTTTTTCTTTCTTGTGTTATAATAGCTTCTGTAAGGAGAAAGACGTATGATTGCACTCGAGAAAGAAAATATTTTTGTAAAACCAGATGTCATCGTGATTAAACGTGATGGACGTCAAGTTGCCTTTGATAAGGATAAAATTTATCAGGCTATTGTCAGGGCAAGTAATCAAGTGACAGAATTAACACCCTTTATTGAAGCAAAATTATCAGGTATTGCTGATCGTGTTGTTGCTGAGATTTATGAACGTTTTACTGAAAATATTAAAATTTATGAAATTCAAAATATTGTAGAGCATGAGCTGCTGCAGGCTGGAGAGTACGTTATCGCTCAGGAGTATATTAATTACCGTGCGAAACGTGATTTTGAGCGCTCTCAGGCAACAGATATCAACTTTACCATTGATAAATTAATTAACAAGGATCAAGCTGTTGTTAACGAGAACGCCAACAAAGACAGTGATGTTTTCAATACACAGCGTGATTTAACGGCTGGTATTGTTGGGAAATCAATTGGGCTTAAAATGCTGCCAGAACATGTTGCCAATGCTCATCTTAAAGGAGATATTCATTTTCATGATTTGGACTACAGTCCTTATACACCAATGACTAACTGTTGCTTGATTGATTTTAAAGGTATGCTGCATTCGGGCTTTAAGATTGGTAATGCTGAGGTTGAAAGTCCTAAATCTATTCAAACAGCGACAGCTCAAATTTCACAAATTATTGCGAATGTCGCTTCCAGTCAGTATGGTGGCTGTTCAGCAGACCGTATTGATGAAACTTTAGCTCCTTATGCAGAATTAAATTATCAAAAGCATTTAAGGGATGCTGAAAAATGGGTCAGTGAAGATAAGCGTGAAGATTATGCGCGTGAAAAGACGAAAAAAGACATTTACGATGCTATGCAAAGTCTAGAGTATGAAATTAACACACTCTTCACATCAAATGGTCAAACACCTTTTACATCGCTTGGTTTTGGTCTTGGTAAGGATTGGTTTGAACGCGAGATTCAAAAAGCGATTCTTAACATCCGTATTACAGGATTGGGCAGTGAACATCGTACCGCAATTTTTCCTAAATTGATTTTTACGTTAAAGCGCGGATTGAACTTAGAGCCAGGAACGCCCAACTATGATATTAAGAAACTAGCGCTTGAATGTGCTACTAAGCGTATGTATCCTGACATGCTGTCTTACGAAAAAATTATTGAATTAACAGGGTCGTTCAAGGTTCCTATGGGTTGCCGTTCTTTCCTTCAAGGCTGGAAGGATGAAAATGGCGTTGAAGTTAATTCAGGTCGTATGAATCTTGGAGTTGTTACGGTTAACTTACCGCGTATTGCTCTTGAATCAAATGGTAATATTGAAAAGTTTTGGGATATCTTTAAGGAAAAAATGGCTATTGCTAAAGATGCCCTAGTTTATCGTGTTGAACGTGTCAAGGAAGCAACACCGGCTAATGCTCCAATTCTTTATCAGTATGGAGCTTTTGGTAAGCGTCTTGGCAAGGATGATTCTGTTGATGAACTCTTTAAAGAACGTCGTGCCACTGTTTCACTTGGATACATTGGACTTTATGAAGTAGCAACAGTTTTCTATGGCGGTGACTGGGAATCAAATCCTGTTGCTAAGGACTTTACTATTGATATTGTTCGTCAGATGAAAGATCTTTGTGGCAAGTGGTCAAATGAATACGATTATCATTTTTCGGTTTATTCAACACCATCTGAAAGTTTAACGGATCGTTTCTGCCGTTTAGATACTGAAAAGTTTGGTATCATCAAAGATATCACTGATAAAGAATATTATACGAATTCTTTCCACTATGATGTTCGCAAAAACCCAACACCGTTTGAAAAGTTAGATTTTGAAAAAGACTATCCGGATGCAGGTGCTACAGGTGGTTTCATTCATTACTGTGAATACCCTGTGCTTCAACAAAATCCAAAAGCACTTGAAGCGGTGTGGGATTATGCTTATGATCGTGTTGGTTATCTAGGAACAAATACACCAATTGATCATTGCTATAAGTGTGATTTCGAAGGCGATTTTACACCGACAGAACGTGGTTTTATGTGCCCAAATTGTGGCAATACAGACCCTAAGACTGCTGATGTTGTTAAGAGAACGTGTGGTTATCTTGGCAACCCACAGGCTCGTCCAATGGTGAATGGTCGCCATAAGGAAATCTCAGCACGTGTCAAACATATGAATGGGTCAACCATTAAAAATCCAGGGCACAAGGCATAATTGTCCTGAAGATAGCATTATCTTTTGAAGCGAAGTCCGGTTGCATTTCAACTGGACTTTTATCTCACTTACGTTTTTCAGAAGGAGCAACCATGGGAAAATATCAATTAGATTATAAGGGAATGCAGCAAATAGAAAGATTTCATGAGAAGCATTCTAATGTTAAGGATGATAAAAAAGCACGTATGCAGGCTTTGTTGAAAAAAGCTAGAAAGAAAAAATAGATTTTTCAACATAAAGAATTGAAAGGGATTCTTATGTTAACATTACGTAGACCAACTTTAGGAGATAAAAAAGCCATTTTAGGTATGATGGTGGAGTTTGAACAATTGCAATCAGCTCATGATGGTAGTTTTTGGAAAGGGACTAACTTTGATTATGATGAATGGTTGCAAGACAACCTAGATAAGGAGATGGGACTTCAGCTGCCTAAAAATTTTGTACCTGCGATTCAATTCGTGTCATTTGATGATAGTGGCAGGGCAATAGGTTTTTTGCATGTTCGTTTGCGTCTCAACAATTTTTTACTTAGTCAGGGTGGTCACATTGGTTATTCTATTCGTCCTTCGGCGCGTGGTAAAGGTTATGCTAAAGAACAGTTGTGCTTGGGCTTATTGGAAGCTAAAGCTAAGAATATTAAAAAAGTACTGATCACTTGTCATGATGATAATGCAGCTAGTCGCGCAGTTATTTTGGCTAATGGTGGTGTTTTAGAAGATATCAGAAATCAGATAGAGCGTTATTGGATAGATTTGGAGGAGAAGGATGACTTGGAACACACCGAAACCAGGAGAGTGGAAGAGTGAAGAACTAAGTAAGGGGCGTATTATTGATTATAAGGCCTTTAATTTTGTTGATGGAGAAGGCGTGCGTAATTCTCTTTATGTAGCAGGTTGCATGTTTCATTGTGAAGGCTGTTATAATGTTGCAACTTGGTCTTTTGATGCAGGAATTCCTTATACGCAGGAATTGGAAAAGCAGATTATGGAAGATTTAGCACAGCCTTATGTTCAAGGTTTAACGCTTTTAGGCGGAGAGCCCTTTTTGAATACGGGTATTCTTTTGCCTTTACTCAAAAGGATTCGTAAAGAGCTTCCGGAGAAAGATATTTGGTCTTGGACAGGCTATACTTGGGAAGAATTAATGCTGGAAACCCCTGATAAATTGGAAATGCTTAATTTGCTTGATATTTTGGTGGATGGGCGTTTTGATAAATCTAAGAAAAATCTAATGCTGCAATTCCGCGGTTCTTCCAATCAACGTATCATTGATGTGCCAAAATCGCTAGCTTCAGGTCAAGTTGTGATTTGGGATAAACTCAATGATGGGAAACAAACTTATGAACAAATTGATAGAGATGGACTGATATAGAAAGAAAAAGCCTTGCTGAACTAAGATTCCTTTTTGATCAAAGGAGTTGCAGTTTAGGAGGGCTTTATTTTGCTTATATGATGCTAGAATTTGACATTCATTTACTCTGTTTTATAAAAATCAATTTTAAGGGTCCTGATAGATTATCCTGATAATTAAAACCGTTAAAACTGATTTTTTTCAGATCATCTATTGTTTGTGTTTGTTGCTGAATGACTTGTGTTAAAAAGGCTCCACGTGCTTTTTTAGAAATAGTGGAATGGGATTTCAACTGACCGTTTTGATTTTCCAAAAATCTAAGAGTTATTAATTGATTTCGTACTTTTGGTGAAAAAACAGTTTCAAATTCACTAGATAACAGTGACACAGTACTAGGATTGTCTAAAGCAAAGTTATCATAAGTTTTACGCCAGTAGTTCTTTAGCGTTTCTCCTTTGATTTTTATTTTAGTATTGAAGTCAAGGCGATGGGGAACAAGGGGTTCCAAGGCAGGAATGATACCATAAAGTGCTGATGTGATAAAAACTTTCTCTTTAAGAAAGGTTTCTTCTTCTACAGTCAAATACCGGCGCTTGATGTGCCGATACATGAGTCCGTTAAATAAGTGAAGAGCAGGGTAGGCAAGAGCCTCCCCGTTTTTTATGTCTTGCCATTTTTGTAGCTCTGTTCGGGCTATTTGCGGACTGACCTTGTAACTCTTTTTGAGCTCTTCAATAGACAAGGCGTTCATATGATTAACAAGAATTTGACTTTTTCGAGATAAGTGCTGGGGATAAGGTTTGCTATCCTCTTTTATTTCTTTAGCAGTGGGAATTAAAAATTTCATCATTAAATGTCCTTATAAACGGTGTGTTAAATAAAAAGTAAAAGGCTAACAGCCATGATAAGCATACCAGAAATAACCCCATAGATTGCAAGGTGATGTTTACCATATTCTTCTGCTGCAGGCAATAACTCGTCTAGAGAAATAAAGACCATAATACCGGCAACAGCAGAAAAGATAGCCCCATAGACAATATTATTCATAATAGGCATAAGGAGAAACCAGCCAATAATAGCTCCTAAGGGTTCAGCTAGACCAGATAGAAAAGAATAAGTAAAGGCTTTTTTCTTAGAACCTGTTGCTTGATAAATCGGAACGGATACGGCAATTCCTTCAGGAATATTATGAATAGCAATGGCGATGACAATTGGAACAGCAACACTGGCATCTTGCAAACCAGAAATGAAAGTCGCCAGTCCTTCTGGAAAATTATGAATACCAATAGCAATGGCTGTCATCAGTCCCATACGCATTAGCTTAGCCGGCTTTTGGTCTTCTTCTTCAACAGTTTTAATCTCGTGAGGATTCTCTTCAGATGGAATCAATTTATCAATAATAGCAATTAAAAGCATACCTCCAAAAAAAGCTAAAACAGTTAACCAAGAGCCACTTTTTTTATCCAAGGCTTTAGTCAAAATGGTTTGAGCTGTTGGAAAAATCTCAATCATAGAAACATAAATCATGACACCGGCAGAAAATCCCAAACTAATAGCTAAAAAAGTTTTATTCGTATGTTTGGCAACAAAAGCAATTAAACTACCAATACCGGTTGAGAGACCAGCAAGAGCAGTAAGTATAAAGGCAGTAAATAAATGTTGAGACATCAATAATGGTTCCTTCTGATTTGTATTAATGTTTTTATTATAGTATGAATGCCCTTATTCATCAATGAAAATTATTGTTTGTATAAAGATAACCTTTAAGGTGCTGACTGACAAAGAGCTAAACGTTATTAATACTTTTCAGAAATCAAAGTGATAGGTTGTTGTACTGATGATACTAGCTTTGCTGCTTTTATTTCTAGCTCAAAAGTATGGGAGAGTTTTTGAGATTGCCTTGCCCCAATATGTCTGTAAGCGGTTGTGACGTGAGGAGGTGAAAGCGATATGTATTTTGTCAACGTACTAGTGTAAGGTCTTTAACCAAGTCTTCTTAGAATGTGATACAGAAAATTCAGTGTTGGCAGATTTTCTTAAGCTATTGCCTAATCTATTTTTGAGTATAAGAATGAACACTATTGTTAGCTTGTAAGTTCGTTAGTGATATTTGTGTTTGTAAATAGTCTAAAAGGTAGGTGAGAGATAGGTATTTTAAGGCAGAATTTTAAAAGCCTCGAAAAGTCTTTTAAATTGTGGTAAAATACAGTTGATTGCTGTCATTTTTGGCTTTAAGATAATTAATAAGCAGATAATTATTGGGAAGGATTTGTATGAAACTGTCAATCGTCGTCGCTTTTTATAATGAAGAAAAAATGATTGAGAAGACCCACAGTGAAATTTCCAAACAGCTGCAGTTAATGCAGCCAGATACTATTGATGATTATGAGTTGGTTTATATCAATGATGGTAGTAAGGATAAAACGTTAAGTTTAATGAAACAAATGGCTCAAAACGATCATCATATACGGTTCATCAGTTTTAGTCGTAACTTTGGACGTGAAGGAGCTATTTTATCAGGATTAAAGTATGCAACTGGTGATGCTGTTATGTTGATGGATGGCGATTTGCAGCATCCTCCTGCTCTCATTCCAAACTTTGTTGCAGCTTTTAAGGAAGGTTATGATGTTGTCAGCGGTCAGCGTGATCGTCAGGGAGAACCTAAGCAAAGCACTTTTTTTGCAAGACTATTTTACCGTTTTGCTAACCATTTGATGGACGTGCAGTTAACAGATGGTATTTCTGAGTTCAAGCTTTTTAGCCGTAAGGCGGTTGATACTATTTTGGCTTTACCTGAGTATAATCGTTTTTCTAAAGGAATTTTTTCATGGATTGGTTTCAAAGAAAAGATTATTCCTTATCAAAATCAAGTTCGTGAAGCAGGTGAAAGTAAATTTGGTTTTAGGCGTTCCATGAATTATGCTTTTCAAGGAATCATTTCTTTCAATGATAAACCTTTACGTATTTGTATTCAGTTTGGGCTGGCCTGTGTTGGTTTTGCCCTCTTATATCTTTTAGTGATGTTTATTGCTTATTTTGTGAAGCCAGAAATTTTAGTCAGTGGTTATTTTACAACTTTAGCAGCTATTATTCTTTTTAGTGGCGTACAGTTGATTTCCATAGGTGTTTTGGGTGAATATATTGGGAAAATTTATTATGAAGTGAAACGGCGGCCGCATTATATTGTGGATGAAACAAATATTAAGAAAGCGAAAGAGGATTTAGTGGGATGAGACATTCGAGAAAACAAGAAAACCAAAGATCATCTTTTAAGAAAACTGGAAAAGTTCAGGTTCTTCTAGCCAGTACCTTGCTTCCAATGTTGATTATGTTGGTTGTCTGGTATTTTATGGATACTTTTCCTTTTGGAAGAAATACTTTAATGGCAGTTGACTTTGGACAGCAGTATATCGGTCTTTATGGCTTTTTGAAAACAACGGTTTTAACAGGTGATTGGTCAGGACTCTTTTATTCTTTTTCTAAGTCTATTGGCGGTGCTATGATTGGGATTTGGGGTTTCAATTTAATTAGTCCTTTTAATCTTTTTTATATTTTACTTCCTTTGACGCAGTTTAAATGGGCAGTCTTTTTAACCATTTGGTTACGCTATGGAGCGATGGGGTTGAGTTTTGCTTACCTACTCGTAAAACGTTACAAGGCGCTCTCTTATAATCCTTGGTTAGTTCCTCTTATGGCAACGGCCTATGCTCTTTCAGGTATGATTGTCTCTTATCAGATGAATCCTATCTTTTATGATGCGATGATCATGCTTCCTTTAGTCATTCTTAATCTTGAAGAGCTGATAGATGGTAGGAAACCGTTTAAATACATTATAGTGTTGGCTCTGACCATGCTTTTGCATTTTTATATGGGCTACATGATTTGTTTGTTCGTTGCCCTTTATACTTGTTATTATGCAGCACCGAAGTTGGCAGAAACCGGTGATTGGAAGATCAAAATAACTGCTTTCTTTAAACCTGTTTTACGTGTGATCTGCTATTCTATTTTGGCAATCACTTCAGTGTTCTTCCTGCTCTATCCTATCTTTTTAAATCTGTTACGCAGTAAAGGTGCTTACGATAGTCCTTTAACTTTTAGCTTTGCTCTCCAAATTAATCCTTTTGACATCTTATCAAAATTGATGATAGGTGGTTTTGACAATGAATCCTCTTGGTCAGCGGGACCCAATTTACCTAATATTTATGTTGGGGCGCTTGCTTTGATCGGCTTTTTCCTTTATTTTGTTCAGGCTAAAGCGCACAAATACAGCAAGGTTGTTGCAGCTTTTATCAGTCTTCTTTTCTTTGTTTCTATTGTTAATGAATTTGCTAATAAAATTTGGCATATGGGACAAAATCCAGCAGGTTTCTTCTATCGTTTTTCATGGATTTTATCTTTCTTTATGGTTCTTTTGGCTTATCAAGCTCTGAGAGAAAGGAAGTATCTGGGCTGGAAGGGCCTTATAGTAGGGATTATCTTGAGCTTTGCTTCAGCTTATTATGTTATCAGTCATGATTATACCTATATCGCGAAAAAACAACCTAAGATAGTGACAGATTTTGTGACTTCACATGAAGTTTTCATACTTCTTTTAGTCTTTGTCTTTTTCGCTGGTCTCGCTGTTTATGCTTGGAAGCGGCTTGACCAATACAAAGAAGCTCGTTTGTGTGCGATTGCTGCTAGTTTATTAGCTATTCCAGTCTCGCTTTATTTGTTAAATAAGGGTCTCTTATTGACACAAGTTTGTCTTACTCTCTTAACTTGGCTTTTTGTTTTGATTTATCTGGCTCTTCGTCCTAAAAGCAAGTTTGTCTGGTCTCTTCTAGCCCTTGTGACAGTGCTTGAGTTGGGCTACAATGCCTACCTTTCTCAAGTGACTCTGGGCTATGCTGATGCTTATAAATTTACGGATGTGACCAAGAGTATGAAAGAATTATCAGATGTCATCAAGAAGAAAAATAAGGCGGGATTTTACCGTGTAGGCTCTAGTTTTCTCTATTCTAAAAACGATCCTTTCTTGGTTTCCTATCCCGGTTTAAGTACCTTTAGCTCCAATATGGAAAAATCAACCATTAATCTCTTTAACTCGATGGGAGATGTCGGTGGTAATGCAGCAACCTTTTATGCCAACGGAACGGCCTTAACAGATGCTCTTTACAGCGTTCGTTACTATATTGATCGTAAAGATTACAGTGCAACGGACATAGAAAAACACCCTAACTGGCAGTTCTTTAATCGAAATGCGACACGTTCAGACCTTAAAGAGTATTACAAACCTATTTATGAGAATAAACGCTTTATCATTTATGAAAATCCTGATGTCCTCTCACCAGCTTTTGGAACAAATACCTTGACACATAATATTAAGTTCGGGCTTAATAATCCTGTTTCTAATCAAAATATTATTCTCTCTTCAATGTCTGGCAAGAAGCAAAAGTATTTTGAATATGTTGGTATTCCTAAAATTGAGTTGATTAATATGCAGGAAGTGAATGAAAATGGGCACCGCATTTTCAAACGAATTGATAAAAAACAAGCCGGTACGATTAGGATTACCTTTACACCGCAAACGGATGATACTTATTATTTCCAAGCTCCTTATAGCTTACGCAAGTCAATGGGAAATGTTTCCATTATGCTCAATAATCAATGGTATCATTACTCACAAAGCTATGATCAAGTACAGCTTTGGAATTTAACCAGTAAGACACCAAATCAAGAAATGGTTTTACAGCTGCAAACTTCGCAAGATGATCAGCTTGACTTGACTAACATGGCTCTTGTCAGAGCTAATCAGACAGCTATTAAAAAAGTTATTGATGACCGCTTAAAACAAGATATGACAGTGACTAAGTGGACGAATACCTTAATTAAAGGACATGTTCGAATTACAGATGAAAGCAATGTCATGATGACCAGTATTCCTTATAATCCGGGTTGGACAGTGAAAGTGGACGGTGAAAAGGTCAAGACTGATGAGGCCTGGGGAAGTTTATTATCTTTCCCAATTACAAGCGGCAAACACCGTATTGAAATGTCCTTTATGCCCCAAGGTTTTGTTGTGGGAATTGCTGTTTCAGTGATTTCTATTGCCTTTATTATTTTGTTAAAGTGGCAGGATTCTAGGTCAGAAAAAAGAAGTTCTATTTCTTAAGAAGGGTTTTTACTAGAAAAGAGGAACTATTGTAATGACGAAAATTCTAGTAACAGGGGGAGCTGGCTATCTGGGTTCTCATACTTGTGTTGAATTATTAAACCAAGATTATCAGCTTGT
Organism: Streptococcus troglodytae; assembly: GCF_002355215.1. Taxonomy (NCBI): domain Bacteria; kingdom Bacillati; phylum Bacillota; class Bacilli; order Lactobacillales; family Streptococcaceae; genus Streptococcus; species Streptococcus troglodytae. The sequence goes on along the minus strand of NZ_AP014612.1, from coordinate 2,005,554 downwards.
TGTTGTGGATAATTTGCTGCATTCTAGTTTCAAAAGTTTAACAGCTATTAAAGAGATCACTGGCAAAGACTTTACTTTTTATCAGACAGATATTAGAGATAAGAAAAGTCTTGAAGCCATTTTTGAAAAGGAAGCCATTGCTGCGGTCATCCATTTCGCAGGACTTAAAATCGTGAATGAATCTACTTCTATTCCGCTTGATTATTATGCCAACAATCTTTCGGGAACCATTACACTCTTACAGGTTATGCAGCAGTTTTCCTGTAAAAATTTTATCTTTTCATCCTCAGCCAGCGTTTATGGAAACAAAGCACCTGCTCCAGTTTCAGAAGAGGCACCGCGCTCGGTGATGACCCCTTATGGTCGTACAAAAATGATGATTGAAGATGTGCTAATGGATGTGTCTGTTTCAGATAGTGCTTGGAATATCGTCATTTTGCGCTATTTTAATCCCATTGGTGCTCACAGTTCAGGTGAGTTAGGCGAAGATCCTCAAGGTTTGTCAACTAATCTTTTGCCTTATATAAGCCAAGTTGCTCTTGGAAAATTGGATAAGGTGCGCATTTTTGGCGGTGATTATGATACCAAAGATGGGACTGGTATTCGTGATTATATTCATGTTGTCGATCTTGCTAGAGGCCATGTTGCAGCTTTACAAAAACTAATTGCTGGTTCGGATCTTTCAATTTATAATCTAGGAACTGGAAAGGGAACTTCTGTTTTAGAGCTTATTCACGAAATGGAAGGAATTGTTGGGCATTCCATCCCTTATCAAATCGTTGGCAGGCGTGCAGGCGATATTGCTGTTTCTTATGCTGATGTTTCTAAAGCTAAGAAAGAGCTGAATTGGCAGGCGCAATATGATTTAAAACGGATGTGCCAAGACTCTTGGCGCTGGCAAGAAAAGCACCCTAATGGATTTAGAGAGTAAAAGAGTCGGGATAGGTAATGCTGATTTATCGGTAGCTATCCCGATTTTATGATATACAGAAACAGAGGTATTTTGTAACATTAACAAAGCTTTTGAATTATGTTACAATGAAAACGATTAGTGAAAGTAAACTGGAGATGTGATGGTATCAAGAGAAGAAAAAGAAAACAAGGCAGTAAATGAAGGAACTCAAGATATGAGGCAGGAACCTTTGGAACATTTAAGTCGCAGTCGTGCGCATCGTTCACAAATGCGTCATCGGGAGACTGTTGCTTCTGAAAAAGAAGAGGAGCAAAAGAATACAGAAAAAGCATCTTTTAAGAATGCCTTAGGATTTTTGGCTGCTTTCTGCCTGCCTATGTTAGTGATGGCAGTCGTTTTTGCTATCATGAAGCTTTATCCTTTTGGTAAGGAAACTTTGATGAGCGGTGATTATACTTTACAATACATCCCTCTTTATCGTGCTTTAGGACATGCTTTTAGACATATGGACATTGGTGCTCTCTTTTGGTCTTGGCACAAGGGGATTGGTGGTGTGATGCCATCTGTTTGGGGCTTCAACAGTCTCAGCCCCCTTAGTCTAGCTATTGGTTTGACACCTGCTAAATCTCTTAATTTCTCAGTTTTTCTGGTAACCTTGCTGCGTCAAGGTTTTTCAGGTCTTAGCTTCTATTATTTCCTTCACAAACGTTATGCAGCCCATCGTCACCGTTTATTGGCTGTCTGTACGGCTGCTATTTATGGCTTAAGTGGTTTTCTTATTGTTAATCAGGTCAATCCTAATTTCTTAGATAATATTATTCTTTTACCGCTTTTGCTGATTGGTGTGGAAAAAATTCTAGATGGCAAAGGCAGTATCAAGTATGCCTTGGTTTTGGCTCTTATGTTTGTGGTTCAATTTTACACGGCTTATATGGCCTGTATCTTTGTTATTTTCTACAGCTTTTATTATATCCTAGCTCAAAAATCAGCTTTTCTTTTTAAAGCAAAGCAGTTGCTGCGTTTGCTGCTCTATTCTCTTTTGGGAATAGGTTTGAGTGCGATTTGGCTTTTGCCGGTTTTTTATTCTCTCTTAGATACAAAGGCTGCAGGTGGAGAGGCTGATCCTTGGGCTTTTACGTTTCTTTATAATCCCATCAGACTTTTAATTAAGTTCTTTCCCGGTGCGGCCAGTGGTGAAGAATGGGGAGATTTTAATGCTCTGCCTAACTTTTATGTTGGCGTTCTTGGTTTTATTGGCTTGTTTAATTTCTTTTTTACTAAAGGTATCGCCTTACGTAAGAAAATCAGTGGTTTTTTATTATTAATCTTTCTCGTTTTAGCTTTTTCAAATGCAGCTGTTATCCGTTTTTGGCATATGGGACAAATGCCAGTTGGTTTTTACTATCGTAATGCTTGGCTGTTGAGTCCTGTTTTATTACTCTTGACCTATCAAGCTTTGCAAAAAGTCAAGTCATGGAGTCGTCTGCAAATGATTGCAACTTTCGTTCTAGCTCTTTTAGCCAATGTTTATGTTTATTTTGCTGTCAAGGAGAAAACTTACACTTTGGTCACCGTTTGGCAGGAATTGGCTATGCTTGTATTGCTAATCTTACTCTTGTTCTTGATTTGGTTCCAATTGTCTAAGTCCTGGCAGCTTGCTTTTGTTATTTTCGTAAGCATGGTTGATATGGGGATCAATGCTAAGATAACGATTGACAGAAATTTATGGCATAGCCCAAGTTCTGTTTTAACTGCTGAAAGTCAGCAGGAGGTTTTTTACAAAAACTTGAAGCTGCCTAAATCAGGTTTGGCACGTCTTGAAAAAAGCAGTGCCAATACTTGGAATGATTCTCTGACTTATAATTATTATGGTGTTAATCATTTTACATCTAGTGTTGAATATAAGAATTTAGAATTCTTAGGAAGACTTGGTCTGCCTTCTTCAACAGCTATTTCAATGTATGTTGGTGGAACACCTTTAACAGATGCTTTGGTTAATTTACGTTATTATGTGGATAATGCTACTTGGACTTACTCTGCCAGAAAAGATTTGTCTAATTATTATCATCCTATTCAAACTTTGGGAAATGCTAAACTGTTAGAAAATACTTCTGTTTTTGGTTTGGGTTTTTCGGGTGATGGTGCTATGCTAAGGGAAAAATTGGATAAGGAAGATGTTGTTGCCAATCAAAATCAGATTTATCATGGTCTTTCGGACAATGTTGAAAATCTTCTTGATCCTTATCAAGCAGTTACTCTGTCTTTAGACAATGTTGTTTTGGCTGATAATGCTAATGGACAGCAAATTTATAAACGTCAGTCTTCAGACCGTCCGGGTACTATCCGTCTGACTTGGACACCACAGGACAATAATTCATATTATTTGTATTCTTCACAAATTCATTCGACAGATTTAAATCATCTTAAATTTACTTTGAATGGGCAAGCTTACACGGTTTTTGATCGTTACCGTCACCCACAACTGTGGAGCCTTGCTTCCAATAGAAAAGATCAAGCACAGACCTTTGAAATCAGTTTAACAGATAATAGTTCTCTTAACTTAACAGGTCTGCAACTCTATCGTTTCAATGATGATAGTTTCAAAAATTTCGTGAAGCAGGGTCATATTGCTAAATGGAATCCTGAAAAAGTGACTTCACTATCTCTTTCAGGAGAAATAAAACAAGTTTCAGGTAAGGATTATTTATTTACTTCTATTCCTTATAATGCTGGTTGGCAGGTAAAAGTAGATGGCAAAACGGTCAAAACGCAGGAAGTTTGGAATGCTATGTTAGCCTTTAAGCTATCGTCAGGTAAACATCAGATAAAACTTTACTATATCCCACAAGGACTTATCTCTGGCAGTTTTATTAGCTTACTTTCTTTAATATTTGCCATTCGTATTTTAAGAAGAAGTCGTCACTTAAGAAAAAAACAGGAAGAGAACCTGTTTAAAAAGGAATCTTGGTAAAGGTGATGATTCATCAAAAATGCTCATTTTAGAAAATTCAAAGAAAGATAAACTCTCTTATGTCTCAACAAAAATTTGGCGTTTTATTGGTTAACTTAGGGACACCTGAGCATCCAACTGCGCCAGCTATTCGTAAATTTCTCAAACCCTTTTTAGCGGATTCCCGAGTTATTGACTATCCCAAATTTTTATGGAAGCCTATCTTGTATAGCTTTATCCTTCCCTTTCGTCCCGGAAAAGTAAAACCTCTTTACCAACATGTTTGGACGAACGAAGGCTCTCCCCTTTATGTCAATGCTATCAATCAAGAAAAAGCTCTACAGAATCATTTTGATCAGAGTGAACATGAGGTTTTAGTTAGGGCTGCCATGGCTTACAGTAAACCTTCTATTTCGGATGTGGTTGATGAATTTCTAAAGGAAAAAGTAGCTAAGATGATTGTTTTACCACTGTTTCCTCAATATTCTTCAACAACAACGGCTGCCATTTTTGATGCCTTTGCCCAATCTTTGAAAAAGAAAAAAGATATACCTCCTTTTGACTTTATTCATCACTATTATGAAAGACCTTCCTATATTCAAGCTCTGGCGCAGACCATACACTTACAGGAAAATGAGCATCTGCTCTTTTCCTTTCATGGCATTCCGCAAAGATATGTGACAGAAGGAGATTATTATACAGAGCATTGCCAGCAGACAGCTCAATTAATTGCGGTTGCTGCTAGTTTATCTGAGGAGCAATGGCAGGTATCCTATCAATCACGTTTTGGACCTGAGGAGTGGACACGTCCTTATACCGATGAAACCCTTATTCAGCTTCCTAAGCAAGGCAAGAAAAAGATTGCTGTTATTTGTCCGGGTTTTGCTGCTGATTGTTTGGAAACTTTGGAAGAAATTGATATAACCAATCGTAAGCATTTTATGGCTGCTGGAGGACAAGCTTATCGTTATATCCCAGCTTTAAACGACAGTCTTGCTCATATCCAGCTATTAGTGGAACTGATTTCAGAAAGATTATAATTAAAATCAAACTTGAAGTTTTGTTTTTTGGCTTTGGAGTGTCCTTTAGTGAGTGACTTTTGCTGGAATGTTATTCATATCAGTCTTGGTATGTAATTGACAAGCTACCGATATCAGAAGGAAAGGGTTAAACTCAGCAATTCATTATGCTATCATCATAAATCACCATTTTACATTAGGATTTAAAATCAGTATATAGGAAGATTATCTAGTGATAAGGAGATTGAAATGTCGTTTAAATTTCAAAAATTATCAGGACTTGTTCTCTGTTTTTTAATTGCTCTACCAGCTTGGTTTTTGGGGCAAAGTTTCCCTCTTGTTGGGGCACCGGTTTTTGCTATCTTTTTAGGAATGCTGCTTGCTATTTTTTATAAAAATCGTGAGCAGACAGAAGCTGGCATTGCTTTTACTTCTAAATATATTTTGCAATTTGCCGTTGTTTTACTTGGCTTTGGTTTGAATTTATCCCAGATTTTAACAGTCGGCAAAATCTCTCTGCCCATTATTGCGGCGACAATCAGTTCGTCCTTGCTTTTAGCCTTTTTATTACAAAAGTGGTTTAAACTGGATGTCAATACAGCAACTTTGGTTGGGGTCGGTTCTTCCATTTGTGGCGGCTCCGCTATTGCAGCAACGGCACCTGTTATTCAAGCGGATAGCGATGAAATTGCACAATCCATTTCAGTCATTTTTCTTTTTAATATTTTAGCTGCTTTAATTTTTCCAACCTTAGGGGATATGATTGGCTTGTCCAACAATGGCTTTGCTCTTTTCGCAGGAACAGCAGTCAATGATACTTCATCCGTTACTGCGACAGCAGCAGCTTGGGATGGCTTGCATCATTCGAACACATTGGATGGAGCAACCATTGTTAAATTAACACGAACATTGGCTATTATTCCTATTACCTTAGGTTTGTCTTTTTATCAAGTTTATAAAGCTAAAAAAGTAGGGAAAAATCAACAACATACAGTCAAATTAAAGAAAGTCTTTCCTATGTTTATTCTTTACTTTATTTTGGCTTCTATTATCACAACTATTTTAACGGCTTTAGGAGTCAATCCTATTTTCTTTACTCCTTTGAAAACTCTGTCTAAATTTTGTATTGTCATGGCCATGGGAGCTATTGGGCTAAATACCAATATTGTTAAGCTGGTTAAAACCGGTGGTCAGGCTATCGCGCTTGGCGCTTCCTGCTGGATAGTTATCACCTTGGCTAGTCTTGGAATGCAATATCTCTTAGGCATTTGGTGATGGATAAGTCAACTAAAACCCAAGTCTTGATCAGCATTTGGACAGCCCTTTACATTTTCATGTGAATAAATAAAAGCGACTGAGAAAACTATAAATTTAAAGATAAGAAAACCCTTCGTAAACCAGAAACGAAGGGTTTTCTCAAGTTCTATTATTGAGATTTGTATGTCTACCTTTTATTATCAACAACGTATTGCATTTCTAGATGCGGTTGTGATAATTGGTAAGGACTTTCAAAGGTTTCTAATATCAAAAATTCATTGATAGACTCCTTTTGATGCAGTTCTTTTATTATTGGTTGAATGCGGTCTTTGGTTAGGTGTTGAGCATGAATGTGGCGATGGTTTAAGCACAGGTTTAGAAAATTGGTCTTGTCTTCTTGGCATTCTTTGATTTTAATAGCAATAAAACGGTTTACTTGTTGGCCATCATATTTAAAATAACAGCCAACACGGTCATCAAAAGTCATTTGAGCGTTTTCAATATCAGCTAGAGCATGTCTGACAGCCTCATAATAATTGGCAGATAGCATTTCTCCTGTAAAAGGCAGTAAAAAATAGTCTTTATTTCCTTGTTCAATATGCAGATTTGTCGTTTTATCAAGCTTTTGGGAGAAGTTGATTTGCTCAGAAAAGAAGCGAAGATAGCGCTCATCAGACTGCAGCTGTCTTTCTTTTTCCTCAATTTTAAGCTGGGCTTCCTTTAAAATAGCATTCATATCAATGCTGCCATCATCTAAAATATAATGCGTAAATTGTTTTAAAGGCAGACCATAATTAGCACAAATTTTAATCATGTTCACATAAGGAATGTGAGCATAAGAGTAATAGCGATAGCCGTTTTGTTTATCTATAGCAGTCGGATTTAAAATTCCGATTTTTTCATAATAACGTAATGCTTTGACATGAAGACCAGAAAACTTAGCCAGTTGTCCAATTGTTAATAACTGTTGCGTTTTTTTCATAAATAGCTTGACCTTCCCTTTAAGGTATGGTTTATAGTTAAACTATAACAAGGTTTGCTAAAAAATGCAATAATTTCAGGAGCCTAGGGCAATCCATGTTAAGTTTAAAGTCTTAAATCTTCCGAGTGGCAGAAACATTAACGTTTCTGCCACTTTTTCACGGCGGGAAATCTCGTTTAGAGCTCGCTTCGCTTGCAAATAAGGAAAATTAAAATTGAAATTTGCAGAGCTTAAAAATTTTTACGTTGAAAAATAGATTTGTCTTCAGTCTGATCGATATTCTAATCTTTGTATTGAAAAAAGCTCATCATAATTAAACTATATCGTTATAGTTATATGACGAACTTCATTTTTATATTGCTTTTGCAATATTAACATTAACCTCCTAAACTTGAAGAGAATTTTAGCAGATAGGACGACTATTATAAAAAAGCAAAACGTTATTATCATTTTAAACTGCTGCTATTTTACGTAGCAAATGCTTTAAAATACCTAAGACAACGACATTTTGTTATCTATCATAATATTTTAATTTATCGCTTACCTTGCATTTCTATTACATCACTTAAAAGCACAAAATGTAACGGAAAGTAGCGAAAAATATTAGTAAAGTCAATAAAGTTTGACAGTTTACATCTTAATATAGTGTTATACTCGAAAAGCTATTATAAATTAAAGGTAGGTTTTTATTATGGATAAACAAACTATTATCTCAGCTCGACATTTAAAAAAATGTTTTGGGAAAGGCGCTAGTATGCAAACAATCTATTCCGACTTAGATATTAATATCTATAAAGGTGATTTTACAGTTATTATGGGATCCTCAGGAGCAGGTAAATCTACTCTAATGTACTCTCTTTCAGGTATGGATAAACCAGATTCCGGACAAATTATGTTTGATGGTGAGGATATAACACAATTAACAAGCGATCAACTTGCTAAATTTCGAAGAAAACAATGTGGGTTTGTCTTTCAGCAAATCTATTTAATGAATCAATTAAGTCTGATGGATAATGTCATTACGGCTGGAATACTGACAAGTAAACACCGCAAAGAGGTTGTTAAGAGGGCTGAAGAACTTTTTTCACTGGTTAATCTCCCTAAACAGACACAAGAAAAGCTGCCGTCTTTAATTTCGGGTGGTGAAGCACAGCGAGCCGGCATTGTTCGAGCACTCATCAATACTCCTAATGTACTATTTGCGGATGAACCAACAGGGGCTTTAAATTCAGCTAATTCAAAAGCTGTACTTGATGTTTTTTCTTCACTGCACAATAGAGGCCAGAGTATTGTAATGGTTACACATGATAAAGAGTCTGCTCTTCGAGGAAACCGCATTGTTTATGTAAAAGATGGTCAAATATCTGGTAAATGCAATCTTGATGATCATACTGACCCGCTTAAGCGTAAAGCAACATTTGAAACATTTCTTTTAGAAATGGGGTGGTAAAATGAGACTTGCTATTCAAAATCTTAGGAAACATAAAAAACAATATGTTTCTTTCGGAATTATGCTCTTTATTGCAGCATTTATTATCAATATTGCCCTTGTTCTTAATTCTCAAAGTTCAGATGCTTATGATAAACAATTCAAAAAGTTCAATACTGCAGATATCAACATTCTTATTCCACTTGCGCAGGATGATGACAATCTGTTAAACGAAATAGACAATTTAAAGGATGTTATTCTCACAGAAAGGCATGAGGGCCTGTATTCAAAAGCAACGATTCATGACTTTGCCGGAACAAACTTTGAAATGAACACTGTTTTTTACAGGATTACTGACAAAAGAGATATCAATCTGCTGAATGTATCCAATGCTGTTAAAAATTCTAAAGAGACTATTTATATCCCAGAATATGTATCAAAGCTGGGAGGATTCTCCACCGGTAATACGATGACTTATTCTATAGGTAAGCGAAACTATTCTTTTTCTGTTGGCGGCACTGTTAGCGAAATGGAATATGGGAACTATGGTACAAATCTAATTGGCGCTTACTTACCAAAGAAAGCTTATAAAACACTAGTTTCAAAACACAGATCCGATCTTGTTGCTGAATATTCTGTAAAATTAAAAATAACGCTAATTTAGATACTGTAAAAAAACGGATCAGTTCACTAATTTCTGATAAGAAAATAACGCTACTTACTATCAATAACCGCAAAACCACCAAACAAGCGCGGTCTATGATTTCCAATCTTTTAATTGCTATTTTTATTGCTATTGCATCTATTATCTTTTTAATCAGCTTATTTCTAAGCAGTTTCCGGATTCGAAATCATATCGAAAATGAACTGATTAATATGGGTGTCTTAAAAGCCACGGGATATACCAGTTCAAATATTATCATGTCAGAAATTATTCCTTACATACTGACAGCAGCCTTTGCCAGTATAGCTGGAACTCTCATTTCTTATACTGTTCTGCCATCAATTGCTGATTTCTTAGCAACCCAATCAGGTTTTCCTTTACGCCCGTTTTTGATTGGTCTGCTATTTTACTCAGCACAGGTATTATGATTATAGTCACCGGAGTTTGCACTTATTTTTGTGCTAGAAAAATCCGCAGGCTAGAGCCCATTAATGCTATCAGAGGAATTGATCACAAACGCACAGCTAAAAATCATTTCCCATTGGCAACGTCTAAATTCAGTGCTAAATTTTCACTTATATTGAAACAAATTTTTGCATCATTAGGGCAAAATATATTGCTTTTCATACTGACTTTGGGCATTATGACCTTATTGGCCTTTTCTGGGACCTTGCTTTATAATGTCAATTTTAAACCTGACAATTTTTTAAAAACTATTTCAGATGAGATGCCATCTGCAATCTTTACCGCTAGCACCCAAGATGACCTAAAGCAACTGAAAACCACTCTCCAAAATGATGATAAGATTAAAGAGGTTTTGGGTTATACTTCTGTTTCCTTAAATTATGCAAATGGTGCTATAACTTCTTTTGTATCTGAAGATTTTTCCCGTGTTAACAATAATATAGTATATCAGGGCAAAACCCCGTAAAAGCGATGAAGTTGCCGTTGGAAGTGCTCTATCTAAGCAATATAAAATTGGTAGTAAGATAAAAATTACCAAGGATAACCGGAGTTATAACTATACTGTGACAGGCTACATTCAAAGTATAAACAACCAAGGAATCGTTTGTGAGCTAACTGATGTTGGCTATCAAAAATTAGTCAAACGACGCCAAAAAGCCTTAATGTTTATCTGAAAAAAGGGACATCGGCGAAAGAGCTGATTAAAAAATACAAAAAGGAATTTCCAAATATGACATCGGTTAACTATGAACAGCTCTTAGCAAATAGCAGCAAAATGTATGCTGGTATTGTTTCGTCAGTCACTGTCATCATTTTCATTATCGCAGCTTTGGTCATATTATTAGTGATGTACATCATTATCAATGCTCTAATTACTACTCGAAAACAGGAATTTGGTATTTATAAAGCCTTAGGTTGGACAAATAGACAGCTCATTTTGCAATTAGCTCTTAGTTTCACTCCTATTATTTCAATAGCGGCAATCTTTTCTGCAATAATTGATCTTAATCTGGTGCCGATAATGAATAATGCAGTTTGGAGCATGCTAGGAGCCAATAAGAATCATTTTGAAGTATCATTGGCTGTCTTATTAGCTTTTGCTTTTATGCTTATTATCATTAGTTTTATTATCAGCGTTATTCTTGCAAGGCCAATAAGAAAAATCAATCCTTATTCTCTTTTGAAAGAATAAGTACGCTATAGATAATGAAAACCTCATCACTATTTTGAAAAAAGATAGTATACTTTTTGGTCATAGTATGGGTGGAACAATTGCATATTTTTTGGCTAAGAAAATAGCAGAGAAAAATCCTGAGTTGACTCCGAAGACATTGATATTTTCTGCGGCGGCAGTGCCGGATCATATGAAAAACAAACGATTGTCGGATAAGGAAAATGAGATTATCTTCAAAGAAATCAAGAGAATCGGAACCATGCCAGAAGAATTGACAGACAATCAGGAATTAGTGGATTACTTTGCGTCAATGCTGAGAGCCGACTATAAGATTCTTGAAGAAATATCAGAAATTGAAGTACAGAAAATTGATATTCCTACCTTTTTCATCATGTGCCATAAAGACAGCCTAACTTCATGTCAAACTATTTTGAAGTGGAAGGATTATCTTGATTCGAAAATAAGTTTTTACATGATGCCTGCTGATGCAGGGCATATGTATTTGAAAAAGTATAAAGAGGTAGTAGCCGACAAAATAGTGAGTTTTTTAGATTTAAATTCGGAGGAAGAAAATGATCAGTAAAAGTAGATTTAAGTATTTTTTAGTAATATGGGTAGGGCAATTAATTTCCAGTATCGGAAGCGGACTTACTTCTTTTGGCTTGAATGTTTACGTCTTTGAAAAAACAGGTAGTGCTTTATCCTGTTCCTTAGTCACTTTATGTGCATTCTTTCCCTTAGTTTTCTTTACTCCTATTTCGGGAACAATTGCTGATAAGTTTAGCAGGGCTAAATTAATGTTAATAGGAGATTTCTTTTCTGCTATGTGCTTAGGAGGCATGTTTATAATGATTAGCATGGGAATAAATAATATTCCTGTAATCTGTATCTGGGTATTTCTGAGTTCATGTTTTGCGGCTATACTTGATCCAGCCTATAAAGCGGTCGTGACAGATTTACTGACACCAGAAGAATACTCCAAAGCTGGCGGACTTGTTCAGCTAGCATCATCGGCTAAATTTCTTCTATCACCGATATTTGCTGGTTTGATTTATCAAATTTTTGGTATTTATCTAATATTAATAATAGATATGTGTACTTTCTTTACAACCTTATTTACCGTAGCCTATTCAGGCAAGGTGATGAATGAATGTCAAAAAATTAAAGATTCAAAAGTGCAAGTTATAAAAGACATTGTTGAAGGTTATAAAGAATTGACTCAGACTAAAGGAATAAAATTACTGCTAATCTTGTCTATTGTAATTACATTTTATGTAGGTATTATAGAGACGATGATAAAACCCATGTTATTGGAACTAACTGATTCTTCTACACTAGGTGTCATACTATCTCTCAGTGCCATTGGAATGCTCATTTCAAGCTTGGTGTTAGGTGTGAAGGGAATCAAAAAGAATTATCTTAAGGCCCTTTCATTATCATTTTTATTCATGGGCATCACGATAGCCGTTATTGGCTGCACGACGAATATCATATGGATAGCTGTTATTGCTTTTCTGTTCTTTTTAACAATTCCTGTCTCAAATGTATGTCTAGATGTATTAATGAGATGTAATATCAATAAAGATACTCAAGGGAGAGCTTGGGGTTTAATTTCCTTTATTTCTCAGCTTGGCTATATTATTGCATATGCTATTTCTGGAGTGTTGGCAGACTATGTTTTTAATCCCTTATTATATAAAAATGGAGCTTTAGCGGATTCAGTCGGGAAAATCCTAGGAACAGGATCTGAAAGAGGAATTGCGTTGATGCTTGTGATTTGCGGTATTTCCATGGTTATTCTAAGCCCTCTTCTTAAAAGCGGTAAGAGTTTAAAACAGATGGAAACAAACTGCCTTGACTATAATGTGGAGGACTAAAAGATATATGAAAAGAAGAATTATCTGGAAAGAACTACGAAAAGGTAAAATTATCTGCATCACACTGATTGTTTTCATTGCAATGGCTTCTGGACTATTTGCATCAGCAACAAATCTTTTATATTCACTAAATAACTCACTTAATACATTTAGTGCGACAGCAAAGACTTCACATCTCTTGCAGATGCATTCTGGAAATTTAGATGCGAATGCTGTCAAGAAATTTGCCAAAAATAATAACTCTGTTGAAAAATATGAGATTGTTAATATGTTAAATATTGCTGGCGAAGATTTGTACATTAACAGTAATGGAAGCAGTGAAAGCAGCAGTGTCATAGATTGCGCCTTGGTGACACAGAACAGTCAATTTGATTTTCTGCTAAATTCAAAAAACAAGGTCGCTTCTGTTAAAGAAGGCCAAGCGCTTGTTCCAGTATATTATAAGATTAAATACAATCTTAGAATTGGAGATCCTATTAAGATAAAAGTCGGAAGTGACTATATTACCTTTAAAATTGCAGATTTTGTCAAGGATTCCGAGATGAATTCCTCGTTTGTCTCATCAAAGCGTATATTGGTCAACCAGAAGGACTGGAACCAAGTGGCCCGTCAGACTGGAACGTTAGAATATTTAATAGAGTTTCGTGTAAAAGATACGAATGATATTGATGCTGTTGAAACAGCTTATCGGAACGCAAAATTGCCTTCCAGCGGAGCCACCATTACGTATTCCGAGATGAAACTTTTAAATGCTCTGACAGATATACTGACAGCCTCCCTGCTGATAGTAGTTGTAGTATTTCTGGTTATTATCTCAGTGCTTTGTGTGAGATTTGCAATGCTATCGAGTATCAATCAGGACTATATGGATATTGCTATCATGCAAGGGTTGGGAATTCCTAATAAGTATATAGAGAGTATTTACCTTATCAAGTACTCATTAATTACTGTGATTGGTTGTACCATTGGATATCTGTTATCTTTCAAATTAACTCCGGTAGTAGAACAGAACCTTGAACTATATATGGGGGTTGCCGATAAAGGAATTGTTGATTATGGTCTCCAAATATTAGCGATTGCCTGTATAGGCTGCGCTATTGTTCTATTATGCCGAAAGAGTATCAAAAGAATTGAGAAAGTTAATACTATCAAAGCGCTGCAAGATAATAATGAAATTTCCAGCGATAAAGTCATCAAGCGTCCGTCATTATTTGGAAGAGGAGGTGCTTGGGCTAATTTTAAACTAGGCATTAAATACCTGCTAAGTTATAAGAAGCCTTATATTGTTCTTCTTCTTATCTTTACGTCTCTAGCTTTTCTAGTTTTACTACCTGTTCAGATTACGAGCACTTTTAAATCAAATCAATTTACGTCTTATATGGGAGTAGCTTCATCTGATCTCAGAGTTGATTTTCAGCAAGGCGGGGTTGCTGAAAGCACTGTAAAGTCAGCTCTTGCTAATGATGATAATATTACTGATTATCAAATTTTCAATACCTACTTGGCTAAAACTGACAACTCTGATGGCAAACCAGTAACAGTAAATTTTGAAACGGGTGATTATTCAATTTTCTCTTTATCTTGTATAACGGGAAGCCTTCCGAAAGAGACAAATCAAGTAGCGGTCTCCTACTTGCTAGCCAACGATTTAGGCGTTAAAGTTGGTGATAAGATTACTTTCACAATATCAGATCATACATACACTTATAAAGTAAGTGGTATCTATCAAGATATTACAAACGGCGGGAAAAGTGCCAAGTCTATTGGCAGCATTTTAAATGCCGATGTCAGCAGAAGTGTTGTTAACGTTTCATCAGAAAAGAAAAACAGTCAGTAGAAGACAAATTAAAATCTGATTTTCAGGCTGGAAAAGTAACAGATATTTCTGAATATGTGAATCAAAGCATGGGAGATATCATTGCACAGTTTAGTCTAATTACCATGATAACTATCATCATTGCAATTTTGGTTACTATATTGACAATTACTATATTTATGAGAACTTTGATTGTCAGATACAAAGCAGATATTGCTGTTATGAAAGCTCTTGGATATAAAAACAATGATATCAGATCTCAGTACAGAACACGTATCATCATTCCGCTGATTATTGGATTAATCATTGGTTCTGTCTTGGTACTTATAGCAGGACAGCCTTTAGTAAGTGCATTTGCATCATCTTTGGGAGCTCCTCAGATAGTCTTTATCAGCAATCCGTTTATTGTTTATGGTTTGTTCCCGATAAGTATCTTAGTTGTAGCGATAGTTACTGTATATCTAGCTAGCAATCTGCTAAATGGCATAAAACTTATTCAAAAATAGTTGTAAAGGAAGATAATAATGAGAACAATATTAAGTGTTAAAAATTAAGGAAACAGTTTAATGATGGCAAGCAAAAGATAACAAATGTTCTTAATGATATCAGTTTTGATGTTGAAGAAGCAGATTTTATAGCAATTATGGGACCTTCTGGTTCAGGAAAGTCAACATTACTCTATAATATTAGCGGTATGGATCAGCCTTCAAGCGGTGATGTCATTCTTGAAGAAAAAATATCGGTGAGTTAAGTCAGGTAGAACTGGCAAATATAAGATTGCGTCAATTTGGCTACGTTTTCCAACAACCGCATTTAATCAATTCTTTAACAGTAAGAGAAAATATCATATTAGCAGCTTCTGTACTCAATAAGCAGGTAGATGCGACTATTGCTGATGAAGCAAATGAATTGATGGAACTAACTGGAATTATTGAATTAGCAGATAGGAATACGATGTCTTTATCTGGTGGGCAAGCACAAAGAGTCAGTATATGCCGTAGTTTTATGAATGATCCTAAACTAGTTTTTGCGGATGAACCCACGGGGTCACTAAACTCTAAGTCTTCAGAAGAAATCATGGATTTATTTGTAGACATTAATCATAAAGGAAGTACTATCATGCTTGTTACGCATGATCCCTTAGTAGCTGCAAAGGCTAATCAGGTCTGGTTTTTATTAGATGGAGTCATCTACCGAAAAGAGTTTCTCGGACCGTGGGACAAATCACAAACGTCTATTATTAATAGAAAAAATAAGATTAATGACATTATGTCCGAGATAGAGATTTAAACAGAACAGGAGGCGATAAGAATGAAGCCGAAAATAGGAATTATCGGTGCAGGTGTAATGGGAAAAGGTGTTGCGGAGCGCTTTGCTAACTATGGTTATCAGGTTATTCTCCTTGATAACGATGATAAAGTAGCAAGCAAGGTGATTTCCGATATTACAAGAAGTATAAAAATGAAAAAAATGTTCGATAAAACCTTGAATGAAGATGATATTGTAGCAAATATTAAAGTGGCAAGAGACTATTTCGACTTCAAAACGGTTGATTTTATAGTTGAAAATATCGTTGAACAAGAAGAAGCCAAGAAATCGGTTTATAAACAAGTAGACGAAGAATAAGATAGATTAAGGAACGAAGCCGGAGGTTTTGCTCTTTTCTCAAAAACTAAGCCATATACGAAACCATTATTAGAAAAAGGCGAGCTAATTGTCTTGAAAAATCTTAATATGCAAAAATCCATGGAGTTAGGAGAGCTTTATAGAGAACTGAGAATAGCCAGAGGTCTGAAAATCAAAGATGTTGTTAGGGTATTTTTATTCTGTTCAAAATTACCGGTTCTTATAGTCACATACAGTCGGCTAAAATTGATTATCGTCTTCCAGACTGTCTGAGGTAGAACAAGAAAGGATTTTCTTGTGATTCATCTAAATGAAAATTGTAAATTTGCAATTTAAAATAAGCTGCAGATTTGAAAAAACGAAAATAGCAAAAATATGGTGTAAAATAACAGCATCAACAACAAGATATAATGTTTTTTGATCATTTAGCTTAGATTATGCTACTATTGATACAGACATGTTTACAGGGATATGTCGCTAATACTCTTCAAAAATCAAATTCATACCATGTCAGCTTTAACAGTCTGGGGACTGTTAAGGGTTGCAGATGAAGAAAGCAAAGCTTTCGTCAAATAACCGTACTCTTGACACTTCCTACCGGAAGCTGTATCCACAACCTCAAAACCTCTACTGGAGCTTTTGAACAGTCTGCGACTTGCACCGACACCATCTTTCTTGGAACGATAATTTTCCAGAAAGATGGTTAGTGCGGGAGTTAGAGAAAATCCCGTGGGCTTTCTCGTGTCAGGACGAGCAGGTTCCTGCCGTCTTGGCTACTTCTACCTAGTCTGTTTTTTGATTTTAATTGAGTATAAATAAAATAAAAGGAGTGTGCCATGACAGAAGCGCTATTAGAAGCTAAATCAATCAGTAAAAAGTACGAGGACAGGTATGTCCTGCAGAATACAGACCTGAAAATCGATCATCAGCAGTTTGTAGCAATCTTGGGTCACAGCGGCTCAGGAAAGTCAACGATGCTTAATATCTTATCGTCTCTACTGAAACCAAGTTCTGGACAGGTCTTATACAAAGGAAAGGAAATAGGCCAGCTGAGCAAATCGGCAGTGGCCAAGTTTAGGAGAGAAGACATTGGTTTGGTCTTTCAGCACTATATGTTAATTCCTAATCTAACAGTGGAGGAGAACATTCAGATGGGTAGCAAGTATGCCCTTGAGGCAGCAGACCTAGAAGAATTGGTCTCTCTACTGGGAATTGAGAAACTTTTGAACAAATATCCTCATCAGCTGTCGGGCGGTGAGCAACAGAGGGTCTGCATTGCCAGAGCCGTTATCAAGAAACCGGCTGTCTTATTTTGTGATGAGGCGACGGGCGCTCTGGACAGCGAAAACAGTAAGAACATTATTGTTTTATTGCATGCTATCAAGCAAACCTACGGAACCAGTATCCTTTTTACGACACATAATCGAGAAATTGCGAGAACAGCTGACCGAATACTGCTCTTAGAAGATGGCCGTATTGTTAGGGACGACATGAATAGGGAGAAGCTGTCGCCGGATCAAATGAGTTGGGAGATTTAATATGGGGTTGCTATTTAAATATCTATCCAGGGACTTTTTGGCCAAGAGGACTATGGTGTCTATTCTATCTCTGATTATAATCTTCACTTCCTTTATGTACTTCTTCGTTCATTTCGCGATTGATACCAATTTACTTCGTTTAGGTGGAGAGCAATTATCAGGCAATAAGGCTAATTATTTCACAGCTTTGAAAAGTAATCAACTCTTAATCAGAAATATTACTGTCGCCATGGTAGCCATCTTCTCCCTAATTTTATTCTTATTCATCAGAGGGACGCTCCAAAGGAATCGAGTGCAGCTAGCCCAGCTGATGTCCCTTGGCTTTTCTTTCTCCAGTGTGCTGGCAATCTATGGTCTATTAATCAGCGGGTTGTCCTTGATCAGTTCGTTGCTTGGATTAGTCTTGGGTTTCTGGGGGTCCGACATCCTCCTTTCTGCGAATCACCAGACCTACCTAGTTCAAGGATTGAGTAAGGGGCTTTCTCTGCAGTCAGTTATAACGGGAACCCTCTTCCTAAGTCTTTTCCTAGGAGCTATTGCCTATCTGGCAGGACTGACAGTGAGAAAGACAGATGTTGCTCTAATGATGAAACAGACAGACGGTAAAACTATCCGTCCTGGTTTGATAGAGAAGAGCATTCAAAAGCTACCGATGAAGCATAAGTTTAAATTTAAGCTGACTCTAAATCATTTCAGCACCTTAGGTCTCTTGTTGATTGCTATCGTTACGTTTAGTATCATGTTTGTCTTAAGTCTGTCTCTAACCTTTAGCTCTTCTAAAATTCTTGAATCTCAGAAGAACGGCCGGCACTATTCTTATGATATCAGCTATGATAACTACCAAAAGGAAGAGGCTAACCTTGCTTCAAATTCTGTAACTTATCTTAAATATGATGTTGACCTAATGATTAAAGGCGAAGCTATAGCTTATCAAGCCCTTTCATTTACCAGTCAAAATGACTTATTTCAGCTGATTGACAGTAAGGGAGAAATGCTAGATCCCACCCAGGGGGTCTACGTAAACCCTGAGTTGCGGGAGAATTATGGCTTTAAAGTTGGGGATACTCTAGAGCTAAGAGTAAAGGGAAAGCGACATCAGATAAAGATAGCTGGATTTGCGGAGAATGCCGATTTAAAGACAATATATATTCCAAGAGATCAGGCATCAGCTATGGTAAATGAAACTGATGATCGTTTTAACGGCAGATTGACCAATAAGCCTCAAGAAAAAGGTGAAGGAAAAGTTCGCTCCCTAGAGGAAAAATTATCCGATGTCCAAAGAAGTCAGACTTCTAACAGAGCAAGCGCCATTATTAACCAAAGTATCGGGGTCATAACGGGTTGTTTATTGATTTATCTAGCCGTGTTTATCGGCTTGAATGGGAATATTCAGACCCTATTAATGTTCGATTTGCTAGGATATGAGGAGAGAGAGGTCTACCGTATCCTGCTTAACCCCTACATTGTGATAAGCAATCTGCTTTTCTTCCTCACTCTGCCTGTGGCTATCTATGCTGCAAGGAATATACAGATTATGACTTCTCTTCAGACAGGGGACTATATGCCATTCCAGCTCAACTGGATGACCTTTGTTTATATGTTTGCCATCTTAAATGCCCTCATTTTAGTCATCAGATTTTTATTTATTCGAAAGGTTAAAAAAATCAGGGATGATAGTCGACAGGCAGAATTCTTATCAGAATGGTGAGAAGCTGTATGAAGATTTTTAAGATAAGGAGCCGGAAGCCCTTGCCGTTCTTATTCTATCCGTTGTTTTTTCAGTAACTACCAACAAGGGACAGAACAAGTCTATTAAGGAAAATAAAAAGATAGATTCCTAAAAGGAGATAAAGAGCAATGTTTCAAAAAGCATTAATTCTGTGTGTAAATGTAGGTCAGATTAACAATGAGAAGTATGACTACCTTAAAAGAGCTGTCACTGAAGAACGGCGATATAAGGCTTCTAAGTATTTTCGTATAGAGGATAAAATCAGATGTGTCATAGCAGAAGTACTTCTCAAATATGCTGTCTATTTATATACTAGAAAAATAATAGATATTGATTATAGTTATAATAAATATGGTAAGCCATGTTTTAAAAATTGGCATAATTTAAAGTTTAATATTTCTCATTCAGGGGAATGGGTAGTGGTAGCTATCGGAAAGTCACCAATTGGAATAGATGTTGAAAATAGAAAGGAAGATTGGGATTTGATTGGCGAACGAGTTTTTTCTGAATCTGAAAAATACTGGAGTCAAAATAGTTATAAAAGAAAAGCTATCTTATGGACTATAAAAGAGGCTTATGTAAAATATCTAGGTATAGGTCTTAGCAAAAGTCTGAACTCTTTTTCAATAGATATGAAAAGGAGAATCATTACAGAAGTTCAAAAACCATTCCAAACTAGTTTTGATTACTTTGTTCTGGACAACGATTATGTCTGTTCAGAATGCGGATATGCTAAAGGTGCTTATTATAGCAGAAAAGTTTGTCAAGCTGAACTAGATACTTTTATTACATCAGTTTTAGATATTTCTTATTAAATTATCAAAAATGTATTCAAAATTTGCAAAATAATCAACTGTTTTTATCAATTAATCTTTGAAGGCTCAATCCGTTCATAATAAATTGGCTGACCTGCTACGTTACGTAGTTGGTGATAGGTTGTTAATTTCTGAATTTGTGGCAAAGTTATCTGTATATTGTGATTTGCATAGATAAATAGATTATAAGCAAATAGTTTTACAGAGAGATTGTTTTTCTTGTTAAATATATTTGTGATAATATAGGTTTCTAAATGGTAAATAGTTTCTTTTAGATTCTGGTACAGTTGGTTTATAGGAATTACATTTTACCTCCTATGATAAGTTTCTCTTACTAATTAATAGCAACATAATTCTACTCATAAAAAAATTCCCTGTTTTATTCAAAGAAATTCTGACTTTCTGAATTTAAGCAAAATAAAAAGCGTAGACATTTGAAACTACACACATTCAAATCTATTCAAATGCCTAATCATAAACCAGATTTTAAGAAAGCGCGTAAAGCTTAAAATATTAATCAATATGATTAGAACAATGTTTCAAGATATTCAAGAGTTATCTCTTGGATGTCTTTTTTGATTGAGTTTGAACAGTTTCACTGAGCATTTCCCTAATTTTTTCTGTTCCATTTATTACTAGGTTATAAGCAATTTCATCAGCTGTTAAAGTTGATTGTCTCAAGAATATTCATATATACTCTAGTACTCGTGGCACTAGTTAATTTTAAATATAGACCATAATTAGCACAAATTTTAATCATGTTCACATAAGGAATGTGAGCATAAGAGTAATAGCGATAGCCATTTTGTTTATCTATAGCAGTCGGATTTAAAATTCCGATTTTTTCATAATAACGTAATGCTTTGACATGAAGACCTGAAAACTTAGCCAGTTGTCCAATTGTTAATAACTGTTGCGTTTTTTTCATAAATAGCTTGACCTTCCCTTTAAGGTATGGTTTATAGTTAAACTATAACAAGGTTTGCTAAAAGTGCAATGATTTCTGTATTGGAAAGGAGCCAATCATGTCTACAGACGATAAACAAAAGAAAAGGCTTCAAAAAATAACTTGGCTTTCAATATGCCAATAACCTTTTCTTTTTAGGACTAATATTATTTATTGCGGGACTTTTGCCCAATTTTACTCCTGAGATCAAAAAAAGCCTAACTATCTTGGCCTTGCTGATTGCTGGTTATCATGTTATCTGGGAAGGTGTTGAAGACACTGTTGAGCAATCAAAAAAAGCCAACTGTTTTGTTCCTAACACGCATATCTTGATGGCGTTGGCAGCTTTAGGTGCTGTCTTATTGGGAGAAACAACAGAAGCAGCTCTTCTTATCTTCATCTTTGCTGGGGCACACTTTTTAGAAGAGTATGTTGAAGGTTGCAGTCAACGTGAAATCACAAAACTATTAGAGCTTAATCCAACAGAAGCTAGACGTTTGACAAATACCAATGAAATTGAAATGATTTCTGTTGATCAGCTTAAGATTGGAGACTGTGTTCAGGTTTTAAATGGCGGCCAGGTGCCAGCGGATGGAAAAATTCTAGAAGGGTACACTAGCATTGACGAATCAACAATTACTGGAGAATCCATTCCATGCGAAAAAACGGTTGGTGATGAAGTTTATGCCTCAACGATTAATGGCTCTGGAACGATTATTGTAGAAGTCAGCAAAGACAGTTCGCAGACTGTATTTGCCAAAATATTACAGTTAGTTGAGGCTTCTCAGGGGCATTATTCACCTGCTGCTAAGCGTCTTAATCGCTTTGAACCCATTTATGTTAGCCTTGTTCTCCTCACTTTTATTGGTTTACTTATTTTAGGCCCCTTATTTTGGAATTGGGCTTGGACAAAAATATTTTCGATTAGTTTGACTTTTTTAGTATCAGCTTCTCCTTGTGCTTTGGCAGTATCAGTCATCCCAGCAACATTAGCTGGCATTTCAAATTTAGCACGGCAAGGTGTCTTATTTAAGGGTGGCTGTTTCTTTTCTGATTTGACGGCCGTCAAAATGATTGCCTTTGATAAAACAGGGACTTTGACAGAAGGAAAACCAAAAGTGGTCACTAGTCAATTTCTTCTTTCTGATATTTCCAAAGAAAAATTCGAAGCAGTCTTAGTAGCCATGGAACGTCAATCCAATCATCCGTTGGCGACTGCTATCGTAAATTATTTCAATCTTGATCCCTCACAGAAAAGATTGAATATCAGTGTTGAGCACCACTTGGGGCAGGGACTTCTGACAACCTATGATGGTTTGTCGTTCAAGATTGGAAAACCTCAATTATTTCATCAAGTTGACAAGTACTGGTTAGAAAAAAAAGAAAAAGAAGAAGCTAGTGGGAGGACTGTCGTTTTTGTTGCCCTCAATGAAATAGTTGTTGGATTTATTTCCGTTCAAGACAGACCACAAGCTAATGCTGTGAAAGCTATTAATTATTTTAAAACTGCTGGTGTCAAAACACTGATGCTTACTGGTGATGCCAAGGCAGCAGGACAGGCAATTGGACGTGAATTAGGAATTGATGAGGTCGTCACTAATGTTTTGCCAGAACAAAAAGCAAAAATCATTACGAAATATCAAAATCAGTATGGACAGACCGCCATGCTGGGAGATGGTGTTAACGATACTCCTGCCTTAGCTACAGCGGATCTAGGAATTGCTATGGGAGATGGCAGCGATGTTGCTATAGAGACCGCTGATATCGTCCTGATGAAAAATGATTTAACCAAGTTAGTCAAAGCTCATAAACTGTCCAAACGTTTACAAATTATTACCCGACAAAATATCAGCTTTGCTTTGTTTGTGATTGTCTTTCTTATTAGTCTTACTTTTTTTGGCCATCTTTCAATGGTCACCAGCGTGACCCTGCATGAAGGTTCTACCTTAATTGTCTTGGTTAACAGCCTCAGACTTTTACTAGATCACCATTGAAATTATTAGCAGGAACGCATTCTAAAAGGAAAAAGCCCATCGTGTGAGCCTTTTCCTTTTTTATAGTTATCCTCCCTGTAGGGCTCGAACCTACGACCCATGGATTAAGAGTCCACTGCTCTACCAACTGAGCTAAGGAAGGCAAATGCTGTATTGGCACCGATGATTCACGTTTTGTATTGAACCCGCACGCTTAAGCAGGTGGGCAACTCGCTCTGACTTTAGTTGCTTCCGCGTGAAACGGCCTGCATACTGTCAGAAGACTTTTGTTTCCCGATAATACAAAAAAATAGTCGGTCAACACTTAGATGTGAATTCGTATGCCACAGCAATTCTTCTTTAATATAATATCATAATGTTAAAAAATTTCAAGTTAAAAATCTAAATTTTTATAAAGGATATTATTGGGAAAGCTGGTCAATCTTATCCTTGTTAGCTCCCAAAGCCCGTTCGTATTTACCTGTCCCATTAGCCCTAAAATAGTCAGCATTCTGGAGCTTATCTGGTAGATATTGCTGTTTAACCCACTTTTCTGGATAAGCATGAGGATAGAGATAATCTTGGGCATTGCCCAATTCCTTACTGCCTGTGTAATGACCGTCACGCAAGTGGCGAGGAATAGGGAGCGTGCCGCTCTTATGAAGATCTGCAATAGCCTTGTCCATAGCAACATAAGCAGAATTAGACTTGGGTGAGAGTGCTAAATCAATAACAACATTGGCAATTAAAATGCGGGCTTCAGGGAACCCAATTTTTTGAGCTGCTTCCAGCGCTGTCACTGTATGAATCTGCGCATCAGGATTGGCTAAGCCGATGTCTTCGTAAGCAATAACAGTTAAACGTCTAGCTAGACTTGGCAGATCACCAGCTTGGATTAATCTGGCAGCGTAGTGAAGGCTGGCATTGACATCTGAACCGCGAATAGATTTTTGTAAGGCGGATAGGACATCATAGTGGCCATCACCATCCTTGTCCATGGTAATGTAGCTGCGCTGCAGGCTGTTTTCAACAGTGTCTAAAGTGATGCGGCGACTACCATTGTCATCTGGCTGGGTGGACATGATGGCTAAATCAAGAGAATTATAGGCAGAGCGTAAGTCGCCATTGGTAGCTTGCGCAATGAAGTCAAGAGCATCATCAGCTAGTTTGACTTCAAAATCAAAGCCGCGCTCTTTATCCGTCAGAGCCACTTGCAAAGCTTTTTTGATATCCTCATTTGATAATGGCTCTAGCTCAAAAATCTGAACGCGCGAGCGAATGGCAGGTGTGACAGAGAAAAAGGGATTTTCAGTGGTTGCGCCAATCATGATAATTTGTCCGTTTTCCAACAAGGGGAGAAGAAAATCTTGCTTAGTTTTATCTAGACGATGAATTTCATCTAGGAGCAAGACCAAACCACCTGAAAATTTAGCTTCTTCAGCAATTTCCTGCAGGCGTTTTTTAGTGTCGGTTGTTGCATTGAAGGTACGAAAGGCAAATTTGGTCGTACCAGCGATGGCAGAAGCGATTGAGGTTTTTCCAATTCCGGGAGGACCATAAAGAATCATGGAAGACAGACGGTTAGCAGTGACCATTCGTGAAATAATCTTGCCTTGACCGACTAGATGCTTTTGTCCGATAACTTCAGAGATATCTCGAGGGCGCATACGAAGTGCGAGGTTATTTGGCATAGGCAGCCTCCAAATCATAACTGTAGATGAGGTCGTCAACATATTGTCCCTTGAGGAAAAATTGTTTTGTTAAACGTGCTTCTAAATCAAAACCTAATTTTTCATAAAAGAGGATAGCTTCTTGGTTGGAGCTTAAGACATGGATTAAAACCTTTTGATAGTCGCTTTTGACTTCATTTAAAAAGATTTGGACTAAAGCTCTCCCAATTCCTTTCTTACGCTCTTTCTCAGCAACAGCAATACCAAAGGTCACAATATGTTGACCGCTGGGAAAAGGGTAAAGAGGACTGTAGTCAAGAACACCAATAATTTTATTTTTTATTTTAGCAACTAAAAAATGAGTGTTGCTCTCAAACTTCTGAATGATTTGATCCTTACTAGCAACAGGTAGGGGGATTGGTGTATTTTGCTCGGACCAAGTCTTATTCTCCAGTTCAACAACTTGTTCAATGTCGCTTAGTAACATAGGGCTTATTTTCATTTTCTTTGCTCCTCTAAGTCTGTTAAGGTTATTGTAACACAAATTTGGCAAAAGTTTGCTAACAGGCATGTACATTGTGACAAGATGACTCGTCGCCTTGCGATGAAAATGCTATAATAGAAGAAAAAGATTTTAGGTAGGATGACTATGCCCAAGTATGGTTTTTTATCAGTGTTGCATGAAGAAATGGATAAGCATTTTCATTACGACTATGCTCTAGATTGGAATAAGAAAAATCATGCGGTGGAGTTAAGTTTTATCATTGAAGCGCAAAATGCTGCTGGTGTTGAAACAGTTGATGATACAGGACAAGTCGTTTCTGAAGATTTGGCTTTGGAAGAATTTGTCCTCTTTTATAATTCAAGCAAATCTCGTTTTAAGCAAGAGGATTATTTGGTTGCTTTGCCATTTGAAGCAAAAAAGGGTTATTCTAGGGAATTCTTAGCCTATTTTGCAGATTTTTTGAATGAAGTAGCCGACCAAGGTTTAAGTGACCTTATGGATTTCTTAGCGGACGAAGAAGCTGTAGAATTTGCTATGGTTTGGAATGAAGAAGCTTTTGAAAATGGCCGAGCAGGGTTGGAAGAGACAGAATTTTACCCTTATCCGAGGTACTGAGAGTAAAAATTTTAATTAAAAAGATGAGTTAATATAAGAGATTTATAGTATTATTTTATTGGAGAAGTTTGATGCGACAAGACAACAGTAAAGAATTACTTAGTTATAATAAGTTAATTGAAAAAATGGACGATATTGGTATCTTTTTTAAAGAGGTTGATGAAAGTACTGCAAAATCGATTTTAGCTGAAAAGAATTATTATTATAAAATTGCTAGTTTTCGTAAACTATTTCCAAAAAATAGTGTTGGAAAGTATAACATAGAATTTGCGCTTCTGTATGACTTATCAAGTATTGATATGCAAGTTAGGTATTTACTTTTAAAGATGTGTTTAGATATAGAGCATGGAATAAAAACTAAACTTATGGATGCATATGTTAAAAACTCAAAAATAAATGCTTATAATATAGTTGATGATTACAAAAAATTTTATCCACAAGGTTATGAACAAACTATAAATAATTTAAAGAACCATCCTTATCTCTCAGAAATGTATTCAAAAAGGAAAACAAAATTCCGATATGGGTACTTGTTGAAGTCATTAATTTTGGAGAATTATTGAACTTAGTCGAGAGATACTATCTTCAATATCCTAAGAAGAACAAACTCAAAAAGGCTTTTGAATTCGGTAAATATGCGAAAAATATAAGAAATACGTGTGCACACAGCAATGTATTTTTATTGGGATTAATGAAGACACATACTAAAGTAATGGCAAGCATAGTTTCTCTTGCAGAGCAGGTACACTTAAAGAGAAAAGAAATAAATTATCCTAAGCTACATGACTTGTTTTGTTTAATAGTGCTACATCATGAATATTGTAGTAATAGTGTTCAGAAGTACAGAAGAAAGGGAGCCATTAAATTGTTAGCCAGAGCAAATAGAAAAGGAGCATATTATTCGACCAATTCTGAACTTAAAAAATCTTTTAAAATAATCCGAAAAATGCTTGCACTACTTAACCATTAATGATATAATTTTTTATTGAAAAAGAAATCAGGAATGATTACACTGCTCTAGGCCTATATCTCTATGTAGGTAAGGGTTACCAATATGATTATGGCACCTAGACGTAGGTGTCTTTTTATATACTAGGATAAATTACCAAAAGGATTTTTAGATATGAACACATGGCAAGAATTAACCATCACAGTCAATCGTGAGGCAGAAGAAGCGGCTTCCAATATTTTAATCGAATGTGGCAGTCAAGGCGTAGCCATTGATGATAGTGCGGACTACCTTGGTAAGGTTGGTAAGTATGGCGAAGTTTTTCCAGAGGTGGAACAAGTGGCAATGGTTACCATTACTGCCTACTATCCTGAATCTGCTGATATGACAGTCATTACCGCACAGGTCAATGAGCGCTTAGTAGAATTAACCGATTTTGGTTTGCAAACAGGGCGTGTGCAGCTCTCTACGCAAGAATTGGTAGAAGAAGACTGGGCAGAAAATTGGAAGAAGTATTACGAACCTACTCGTGTCACCCATGACTTGACTATTGTGCCTTCTTGGTCTGATTATGAAGCCCAAGCAGGTGAGAAAATCATCAAACTTGACCCCGGCATGGCTTTCGGCACAGGGACCCATCCGACGACTAAGATGAGCCTCTTTGCCTTAGAGCAAGTACTGCGTGGCGGCGAGACGGTGCTTGATGTAGGAACCGGATCAGGGGTGCTCTCTATCGCCAGCTCACTTTTGGGGGTTAAAGACATTTTTGCTTATGACCTAGATGATGTAGCGGTGCGCGTGGCTCAAGAAAATATTGACCTCAATACTGGAACCGAAAACATCCATGTGGCGGCAGGTGATCTACTCAAGGGTGTTGAGATGGAAGCGGACGTTATTGTAGCTAACATTTTGGCAGATATTCTGGTCAATCTGACGGATGATGCCTACCGTCTCGTTAAGGACGAGGGTTACCTCATCATGTCCGGTATTATTTCAGAAAAATTGGATATGGTTCTTGAAGCGGCTCACAGCGCAGGCTTTTTCCTTGAAACCCATATGATTCAAGGCGAGTGGAACGCTCTTGTCTTCAAGAAAACCGACGATATTTCAGGCGTGATTGGAGGATAAATGCAGCAGTATTTTGTAAATGGCAAAGCTGACAAGCTGGTCACGATTACTGATAAGGATACTATCAAGCATATGTTTAACGTCATGCGCTTGACTGAGGGTGACGAAGTGGTGCTGGTTTTTGATGATGGGGTCAAACGTTTGGCGCGTGTGACTAATGTCCAAGAACACACTTTTGAAATTGTAGATGAGCTATTTGACAATGTGGAATTGCCTGTCCAAGTCGTTATCGCTTCAGGATTCCCCAAAGGAGATAAATTGGAATTTCTTGCCCAAAAGACGACTGAGTTGGGTGCGCATGCTCTCTGGGCCTTTCCAGCTGATTGGTCTGTCGTCAAATGGGATAGTAAAAAATTGACAAAAAAAGCCGATAAATTGGCTAAGATTGCCCAAGGCGCAGCCGAACAGTCCAAACGCAATGTCATTCCGCAAGTCAAGCTCTTTGAGAAAAAGACTGCCTTTCTGGCTCAACTGGCACATTTTGACAAAATTCTGGTTGCCTACGAAGAATCGGCTAAAGAGGGTGAAAGCGCGGCTCTAACGTTTGAACTAGCACAACTGAGCGCAGGACAAAAGATTCTTTTCATCTTCGGACCAGAAGGAGGCCTGTCGCCAGCAGAAATCAAAGCTTTTGAAGGAGTTGGGGCCATCACAGTCGGGCTTGGCCCTCGTATCATGCGAACAGAAACGGCTCCGTTATTTGCTCTAAGCAGTATTAGTTATGTTCTGGAATTAGCAAAATAGCTGGGAAATTGCTATTTGTTATATTATTCTTAAGGGTAAAGTTAAATAGGATGGAATTATAATGGCTGCAATAAAAGATGTTGCTAAATTAGCGGGAGTTTCACCTTCTACTATATCGCATGCTTTACATGATTAGTCAGACAACAAAGGAGCGCGTGCGTCAGGCAATAAAAGAACTTAATTTATTCTCCTAACTACTCCGATCAAAATGTGGTTAAAAGCCATCCAATACTGTTGGAATTATTCTGTCTGTCCGTGAAAGTCAAGAGTCTTGGCTCTCATAATCATTTCAGGAGAGAACTTCTGCTTAAGGTAAGGCAGGATTTGAATTTCTCCTGTGTTTCTTTATCACAGGTCACAGGCTTTACAGATTGCTTACAGCTAGTGTTATAGGAATGTTGAGCATAGTCAGCTTGGGACATCTTCTCAAACTTTCCGCTGTGTCTTTGTTGTGTGACCAAGCTACGCTTGATTTCGTTGTGAATCGTTTGCGGAGCTTTCTTAAAAGTTTAGCAATAGCACGATTGTTTTTCCAGTTTTAATTAAATGACGTTTCCGTTATTGCCAAGTATTTTCCTTTTGAGCTATAATGGTTTTTCATCTCAGAGTCTTTCTAATATGGTTGTGGTGAATAACATTATATCTCTCTGAGATGTTTTTTATACCTTCAAGTGGCTAACTTCATCTTAGAATTTTTAAATTGTCTATTTTTGTTTGTTTTCTTAATTTTTTTAAAAATGCTCTTTACAAAATAAAAAATCATGATATAATAGAACCATAAATGCAAACGTTTGCATGAAAAAATGTTTGCTGGGAGGTAAAAATGAAAAATTATAAACAACTTTTTAGCTTTGAATTTTGGCAAAAATTCGGAAAATGTTTAATGGTTGTTATTGCTGTTATGCCTGCAGCAGGTTTGATGGTTTCTATTGGGAATTCATTAGCCTTGATTGACCCTAAATCAACCCTTTTAGTGACTGTTGCTAATATCATTGCCCAAATTGGTTGGGGTGTTATTAACAACCTTCATATTTTATTTGCTGTGGCTATCGGGGGTAGCTGGGCTAAGGAACGTGCAGGCGGAGCTTTCGCTGCAACCCTTGCCTTTATTCTGATTAACCTTATTACTGGTAACTTTTATGGCATATCGCTTGAGATGATTGCGGATAAAACAAGTTACGTGCACAATATCTTTGGCGGTAAGATGCACGTTGCTGATTACTTTATCAATGTACTTGGCCAACCTGCCTTGAACATGGGAGTTTTCGTTGGTATTATCTCTGGTTTCGTCGGTGCGACAGCTTACAATAAATACTACAATTTCCGTAAACTTCCAGATGTTTTATCATTCTTTAACGGAAAACGCTTTGTACCTTTTGTTGTTATTGTTCGCTCAACAATTGTTGCTTTAGTTCTTTCTGTATTTTGGCCCGTTGTACAATCTGGTATTAATGGTTTTGGTATGTGGATTGCTTCTTCACAACATACTGCACCGTTTCTTGCACCATTCCTTTATGGTACTTTAGAACGTTTACTGCTGCCATTTGGTTTACACCATATGTTGACGATTCCAATGAATTATACCCAACTCGGTGGTACTTATGTTGTCTTGACAGGTGCTCAAGCAGGAAAACATGTGCTTGGACAAGATCCGCTTTGGTTAGCTTGGGTGCAAGACCTTATCCATCTTAAGGGTGCAGGTCATATGTCTCAATATCATCACTTATTGACAAGTGTCACACCTGCTCGTTTCAAGGTAGGACAAATGATTGGTTCATCAGGTATTCTTATGGGACTAACATTGGCAATGTACCGCAATGTTGATCCAGATAAAAAGAAAAATATAAAGGGATGTTCCTTTCAGCAGCTGTTGCCGTATTCTTAACAGGGGTAACAGAACCGCTTGAATACATGTTTATGTTTGCAGCTTTACCGCTCTACCTTGTTTACGCTGTCGTTCAAGGGTTGGCCTTTGCATCAGCCGATTTGATTCACCTTCGTGTGCATTCATTTGGTAATATTGAGTTTCTGACGAGAACACCAATGGCTATCAAAGCCGGTTTAGCTATGGATATTGTTAACTTTATCGTTGTTTCAGTCGTCTTTGGTGTTGCTATGTACTTCATTACTAACTTTATGATTAAGAAGTTTAATTTGGCAACTTCAGGACGCAATGGCAATTATGATACAGGTGATGATGCTTCTGATGAAACAGCTTCAAATAGTAATGCAGGAACAGCAAATGCTAATTCACAAATTGTAAAAATTATCAATCTTTTAGGCGGTAAAGAAAATATTTCTGATGTTGATGCTTGTATGACCCGTCTGCGTATTACGGTAGCAGATATTGCTAAAGTAGGCGATGAAGCTGCTTGGAAAAAAGCAGGAGCTATGGGCTTAATTGTCAAAGGAAATGGTGTTCAAGCCGTTTATGGTCCTAAGGCAGATGTCCTTAAATCTGATATTCAGGATTTATTAGATTCAGGAGTGGACATTCCTAAGACAGATGTTACAGCTCTAGAAGAAGATAAGACAGCGGATGTCAGCTTCAAGGGAGTTATAGAAGAAGTAGCAACTGTAGCTGATGGACAAGTCATTCCAATTACGCAGGTAAACGATCCGGTTTTCTCACAAAAAATGATGGGTGATGGTTTCGCTGTTGAGCCAGAAAATGGCAATATCTATTCTCCAGTAGCTGGTTTAGTAACCAGTGTCTTCCCAACCAAACATGCTCTTGGTCTTTTAACGGATGATGGACTTGAAGTTCTAGTTCATGTCGGTTTAGATACTGTTGCTCTTAATGGAGCTCCATTCTCTGCTAAGGTGAAAGACGGTCAGCGTGTGGAATTAGGAGATTTACTTCTAGTTGCTGATTTGGAAGCTATCAAATCTGCAGATCGTGAAACAACTGTTATTGTTGCCTTTACAAATACAGCAGAAGTTAAGTCTGTAACGCTTAAGAAAACAGGCCAACAAGCTGCTAAAACAGTTGTCGCCAAAGTAGAACTTTAAAAAGATTAAAAAGGAGTAGGATAGAATCTAAAAAGTCTTTGCTTGAGATTCTAGGTTCCGCTCCTTTTCTTGATTGATAAAGGAGGAACAATGGTTAAGTTATTAACAATCAATAGCCATAGTTGGATGGAAGAAGATCCACAAAAGAAATTAGAGATTTTAGGAAAAACAATTCTTGAAAATGATTATGATATTATTTGCGTTCAAGAGGTGAACCAGCTTTTGCATTCAGAACCTGCTAAAGATTTGCCTAATTATTGTCAGGTGACAGGAACTCCAACCATTCATAAGGACAATTATGCTCTACAGTTAGTGACTTTTTTATTGAAACAAGAGAGCGTTTATTATTGGTCTTGGGCTTATAATCATATCGGCTATGATCGTTTTCAAGAAGGCGTAGCTATTTTATCCAAAACACCGCTTGTCAGTCAGGGAATCCTCATCTCAGATGTGGATGATGAACATGACTATCATACGAGACGAGCCCTATTAGGAAAAACGAAAATTGTTCAGGAGGATATTGCTATTGTCAGCCTTCATATGTCTTGGTGGAACAAGGGCTTTCAAGGGGAATGGAACAAGTTGGAAAGAGCGTTGTCCAACCTCAAGCTTCCCTTAATTTTAATGGGAGATTTTAACAATCCTTATGAAAACGAAGGATATCAAGCGATTCTAAAAAGCTCACTGAAATTACAAGATAGTCACCAGTCAGCTAAGATTACTTATGGTCAAGCCACTATCCAAAAGGAGATTGATGGCTGGCAAGGCAATCAAGAAGCCCTCAAAGTTGATTATATTTTCTTGAGTTCAGATTGGCAGGTGGAAAAATCAGAAGTTGTTTTTGATGGGAAACATTACCCAATGATTAGTGATCACTGTGGTTTAGCCTGCCAAGCAAATTTGAACAAATAAGCAAAGACTCTTATCTGTCAAAGATAGGAGCTTTTCTTTTTTAGTGGTGTCTAAAAGTTTAGTTGCTAAGCGGATCATCAGGTATTCTCCCTTTTTCTTTTTGCCCTAAAGTGTTAGAATAGGAATAAGATATTTTTAGAGAGGCAAAAGATGGCGAAAGATGCAAATTTAACAGGTCAAGAGGTTATTGATATCTGCTCAATGTATATGAACAAAGCAGATGTTGCCTTTGTTCAAAAAGCTTTAGATTATGCCACGGAATGCCATAGCGGTCAATTTCGTAAGTCAGGAGAACCTTATATTATTCATCCTATTCAGGTTGCAGGAATTTTAGCGGACTTACATTTGGATGCTATTACAGTTTCCTGTGGCTTTTTGCATGATGTCATTGAAGATACCGAAGCAACTTTAGATCATTTAGAAGCTAAATTTGGCAGTGATGTTAAGAACATTGTTGATGGTGTCACAAAGCTAGGGAAAGTTGAGTATAAATCGCATGAAGAGCAGCTAGCAGAAAATCACCGTAAGATGTTGATGGCTATGTCCAAAGATATTCGTGTCATTCTGGTTAAATTAGCTGACCGTCTTCATAATATGCGGACGTTAAGGCATTTACGCAAGGATAAGCAAGAA
Source organism: Streptococcus troglodytae (assembly GCF_002355215.1). Taxonomy (NCBI): domain Bacteria; kingdom Bacillati; phylum Bacillota; class Bacilli; order Lactobacillales; family Streptococcaceae; genus Streptococcus; species Streptococcus troglodytae. The sequence goes on along the minus strand of NZ_AP014612.1, from coordinate 1,972,213 downwards.
CGTATTTCACGTGAAACCATGGAAATTTATGCTCCTTTGGCGCATCGACTGGGGATTAGTCGCATCAAATGGGAATTAGAAGATTTAGCTTTTCGTTATCTTAATGAAGTTGAATTTTATAAAATTTCACATTTGATGAACGAAAAGCGTCGTGAACGTGAAGCATTAGTTGATGATATTGTTGATAAAATCAAAGCTTATACTGAAGAGCAAGGCTTACACGGTGAGATTTACGGACGCCCAAAACACATTTATTCCATTTATCGGAAGATGCGTGATAAGAAGAAACGTTTTGATCAGATTTATGATTTGATCGCTATTCGTTGTATTTTGGATACACAAAGTGATGTTTATGCCATGCTGGGTTATATTCATGAGCTTTGGCGCCCTATGCCCGGTCGATTTAAGGACTATATTGCTAACCCTAAAGCAAATGGTTACCAATCCATTCATACAACTGTTTATGGCCCCAAAGGGCCAATTGAAGTGCAAATTCGGACGCATGAAATGCATCAAGTGGCTGAATATGGGGTAGCAGCGCATTGGGCCTATAAAAAGGGAATCAAAGGCAAGGTTAACAGTCAAGAATCAGCTCTAGGAATGAACTGGATTAAGGAACTGGTTGAATTGCAAGACGCTTCCAATGGCAATGCGGTTGACTTTGTTGATTCTGTCAAAGAAGATATCTTTGCAGAGCGCATTTATGTTTTCACGCCTAATGGTGCTGTTCAAGAATTGCCTAAAGATTCTGGTCCTATTGACTTTGCCTATGCCATTCATACACAGGTCGGAGAAAAGGCAACAGGTGCTAAAGTGAATGGTCGCATGGTTCCCTTAACAGCTAAGCTTAAAACAGGTGATGTGGTTGAAATCATCACAAATTCTAATTCTTTTGGTCCCAGTCGTGACTGGATTAATATTGTTAAGACCAATAAAGCTCGTAATAAAATTCGTCAATTTTTTAAAAACCAAGATAAAGAACTCTCTATCACAAAAGGCCGTGATTTGCTGGTTGATTATTTTCAAGAGCAGGGCTATGTGGCCAATAAATATTTGGATAGGAAACATATGGAGGCTGTTTTAAATCGCCTTAACTACCGTAATGAAGGTGCCCTTTATGCGGCTGTCGGTTTTGGTGAATTGTCGCCCGTCACCGTTTTTAACAAATTGACTGAAAAAGAACGCCGTGAACAAGAACGTGCCAAGGCTAAGGCAGAAGCTGAGGAACTTATGAAAGGCGGCGAAGTCAAGCACGACAATAAAAAAGAAGTCCTTAAGGTTAAAAGTGAAGGCGGTGTTATTGTCCAAGGTTCTTCTGGTCTCTTGATGCGGATTGCTAAGTGCTGTAACCCTGTCCCAGGCGATCCTATTGAAGGCTATATTACCAAAGGTCGTGGCGTTGCTATTCATCGTGCTGATTGTCATAATATTAAGAGTCAGGAAGGCTATGAGGAACGGCTAATTGATGTCGAATGGGAAGATGATTATTCTACCAAAGAATATATGGCAGAAATTGATATTTATGGTCTCAATCGTGCCGGTCTCTTAAATGATGTTCTGCAAATCTTATCGAATCAAACAAAGAACATCTCAACAGTCAATGCCCAGCCAACTAAGGATATGAAATTTGCCAATATCCATGTGACTTTTGGCATCCCTAACTTAACCGTTTTAACAGCTGTTGTTGATAAAATCAAGGTCATTCCAGATGTTTATTCTGTTAAAAGGACTAACGGGTAAGTGCCGATGAAAATTGTCATTCAACGCGTTATGAAAGCCAGTCTGACTGTTGAAGGTAAGAGCAGAGCTTCCATTAACCAAGGCCTAGTTTTATTAGTCGGGATAGGACCAGATGATACTCAAGAAGACCTATCTTATGCTGTTTGGAAAATTGCTAATATGAGAATTTTTTCGGATGAAGAAGGGAAGATGAACCTTTCCGTTCGAGACATTAAGGGGGAGGTTCTTTCTGTGTCTCAATTTACTCTCTTTGCCAATACTAAGAAAGGCAATCGTCCTGCTTTTACGGGAGCTGCACAGCCAGATTTGGCCAGTCAATTATATGATCAATTTAACCAAGAACTGGCTCAGCTTGTTCCTATTCAAACGGGAATATTTGGTGCCGATATGCAAGTCTCTCTTACGAATGACGGACCTGTGACGATTGTATTGGATACAAAAAGAAAGAATAAACTTGTTTAGAAATAGCCGCTGCGTCAAACTGTTACGGCTATTTTATCTGATAATCTCAGGACTTCTTATCCGTAATCTTATAGATCGACACTATTTTGTGGATGATTGCACAGCAATCATAGAAGCTTATCCCACTTTCATTGGCCTTTAAAAGTCTTCCTACAGTGATCATTTGAGGCATTCAATCATTCTTATTATCAGTCTTATATGAAAAAGCTTGGAAATTTTTCATGAAACTCTCATTGAAATTTTGTAATATTTTTGATAAAATACAAATTTGTATTGTTAATATTAATATTATATGACAAAATTAATATTTGGAGTTAAAAAATGAAAAAGAATGAGCAAAAAATGATTAAGATGTTCTTATCTTCTGTTGTAACCGTACTGCTTTTTACAAATGGTATGGCAGTATTGGCCGATGATAGTTCAACAGATAGGACGGGTGTTGGTGATGTTATGCAGGAAACTCCTGCTGGAGATGAGGCAGGGCTGAAAGAGCCAATTGCTGGGGGAGCCAATAGATCAGCTGAGGGTCTAGAGTCAACGGTTTGCGCTGTTTCGGAAGTAGATCTTGGAGCGCAAGAGAAGGTTAATACTGCAGCTGTAGTACAGCCAGAACCGGCGTCAATAGATTCTAATGAACAAGGACAATCGGTTTCTGCAGATACTAATACACAACCTCAAGCGGAGAAACTTTCTAACAATTCCCATCAGGAGCCAATGCAAATGGTATCTGCTGCCAATAAAGAAAGAGCTGTGCTAGAAACTGCACAGAACCAAAAGAATAGCAACATGGTAATTCTGACAACAGATAAAGCAACCTATCAAGCAGGGGAAGCTGTTCATTTAAACCTTACTTTAAACAATACAACATCTTTAGCCCAAAACATTACAGCTACTGCTGAGGTTTATTTCCTTGAAAATAAATTAGATACACTTCGTTATACAAAATACCTTCTTCCCAATGAAAGTTATACCACTCAAAAAGGGGAGCTGACTGTTCCTGCCAGTCTTTTAACCAATAATCACGGATATCTTTTGAAGATTAACGTATCAGACAGCCAAAATAATATTTTAGAGCAGGGCAATCGGGCTATTGCGGTTGAGGATGACTGGCGTACTTTTCCGCGTTATGCTGCTATTGGAGGTTCTCAAAAAGACAATAACAGTGTCTTGACTAAGAACTTACCAGATTATTATCGCGAATTAGAGCAAATGAAAAATATGAATATTAATTCTTATTTCTTCTATGATGTTTATAAGTCTGCTACAAATCCCTTTCCTAATGTTCCTAAGTTTGATCAGTCTTGGAATTGGTGGAGTCATTCGCAGGTTGAAACGGATGCTGTTAAAGCCTTGGTCAATCGTGTCCATCAAACTGGTGCTGTTGCCATGCTCTATAATATGATTTTAGCACAGAATGCTAATGAAACGGCTGTTTTACCAGATACTGAGTACATCTATAATTATGAGACTGGCGGTTATGGTCAAAATGGTCAGGTCATGACTTACTCTATTGATGATAAGCCGCTGCAATATTATTACAATCCTTTGAGTCAAAGTTGGCAAAATTATATTTCTAATGCTATGGCTCAAGCCATGCAAAATGGTGGTTTTGACGGCTGGCAGGGAGATACAATTGGAGATAATCGTGTTCTTTCCCATAATCAAAAGGACAGTCGAGATATTGCTCATTCCTTTATGTTATCTGATGTCTATGCTGAATTTCTCAATAAAATGAAGGAAAAACTGCCTCAGTATTATTTAACACTCAATGATGTTAATGGTGAAAATATCGGCAAACTCGCCAGCAGCAAACAAGATGTGATTTACAATGAATTATGGCCTTTTGGAACTTCAGCTTTGGGGAACCGTCCTCAAGATAGTTATGGAGATCTGAAAGCTCGTGTTGATCAAGTTCGCCAAGCGACAGGGAAATCGTTGATTGTCGGAGCTTATATGGAAGAGCCTAAATTTGATGAGAATAGGGTTCCTCTCAATGGTGCAGCGCGTGACGTTTTAGCTTCAGCAACTTACCAAACAGATGCGGTTCTGCTGACAACTGCGGCCATTGCGGCAGCAGGGGGCTATCATATGTCTCTGGCTGCTCTGGCTAATCCTAATGATGGGGGTGGAGTTGGTGTCTTAGAAACGGCCTATTATCCAACACAAAGCCTCAAGGTTTCGAAAGAGCTCAATCGTAAAAACTATCATTACCAACAATTTATTACGGCTTATGAAAATCTTTTGCGTGATCAGGTTGAAAATGATTCTGCTGAACCTCAGACTTTCACTGCGAATGGTCAGCAGTTGTCACATGATGCTTTAGGGATCACTGGTGATCAAGTTTGGACTTATGCTAAAAAAGGAAAAGATTTCAGGACCATTCAATTGCTCAATCTTATGGGAATTACATCCGACTGGAAAAATGAAGATGGTTATGAAAATAATAAAACACCTGATGAGCAAACCAATTTATTGGTTACTTATCCTTTAACTGGTATGTCTATGACAGAGGCTGAACGAATAGCTAAACAAGTCTATCTGACGTCACCAGATGATTGGCTGCAATCTAGTATGATTTCTCTAGCGACTCAGGTAAAAACGAATGAGAATGGCGATCCTGTTCTTTATATTCAAGTGCCAAGACTGACGCTTTGGGATATGATTTATATTAATGAAACCATTAAACCAGAAACGCCTAAAGTTCCAGAACAGCCCCAACATCCTGCTAAGACACTTGAACCAGCAATTCCGCAAACTCCAGAAGCACTCACCCCTCTCCCAACAGCTAATAAGCAGGCAGAAGATGGAAATAAAAATGAGACTGTTTCAGTCTTAACCGATGAAGAAAATGACTTACAGCTGCCAACTCTTTCCAAGCGATCATTATCAGTCTCTCAAGCAGAGTTACCGCAGACAGGAGATAACAGTAAAACGCGCTCCAATCTCCTCAAAGTGGTAGGTGCTGGTGCGCTTCTAATCGGCGCTGCAGGATTGTTAAGCTTGATAAAGGGCAGGAAAAATGATTGATTACAATAGTGCGATAGTTTCATTGTAAGTTTTATTATGTGGCAAGAAACCTCAGATACAATTATCTGAGGTTTCTTGCATATCACAATTTAATCACTCGATTATTCTCTTTTAGAAAACGCACAATATTAACTTTCAACTCTTTAAAATCATCTTGAAAAGCAGCAACTTTAATCGTTTTTTCTATCCCACTTCAAATGAGGTGTCCGACTGATAGCCATTCATAGGCAGAAAAAGATGCAATGCGAGCAGTGCTGTGCCCTTGTTAGCATTGTGAAATAGGGGCTTTTTGATAATTATTTATCCAGATGATAGCCTCTTTTTCTTTTGTGCTTTCCTTGTTGTCTTAATCACGATGCCGTCTGGCAAAGTCAACAAAACGGAACTTTTCCAGTTTGTGCCGGCTTTCAGTGAATTGAAATTGCTGCTGATTACTGAGGTAAACTTTAGATTTAACCGAAACGACATGATTTTCAGAATCCAAATCAAGCAAAATTTTATCTTTTTGCGATACTTGATCTATGGTAATAATCTTTTGAGCATAGGCAATGTCCAGCTTTAGTTTATTTTCAAGATAATCATAGATAGAGTGTTCAGCGATTTCTCTGGTCATATGAGGAATCAGTGCTTTATCCAAATAATCCGTATCTAAAATGGAAGCAACACCGTCTATGACGCGCTGTCTTGTGATGCGCCAGACAAGCCCTTTACTTTCAAAACCGGTTAGTTTAGTGAGTTTCTCATCAACAATCAGTTTATCAATAGCAATAACATTGGTCTTGACATTCATCTGCAATTGTTCAACCAATTCCTGATAGCTGGTTAGTTGAGAAACAGGAAAGTTAATGCGTTCACGCTTGATAATTTGGGATCCTCTTCCCTGTACTGTTTTAATAAAACCTGCTTTAGTCAAGAGCTGTAAAGCCTTTCTAACAGTATCTCGGCTGCTGGCATAGGTCTGGCTAAGTTCCATTTCAGGAGGAAGATAGTCACCCATTTGATAATGCCCTTTGAGAATGTCTTCTTCTAGTTTTTAAAATAATTTCATATTTTTTCATAAGCAATTCAATCCAATTTGTCTAAAAAAATGCATACAACTAACTTTATTTTAACAAAAATTGCGCTTTTTTCCTATGAACAACTTGCCAACAAATTTGTAATCGTTTACAATAAAAAGTAAACATACTTGTTATCATATTAAAGGAGGACTAGGTTAACCTAGGAAAAGTTTATGGGAAAATTTGAAAAAGACGCCAAGGTATTACTAGATGCCATTGGTGGCAAAGAAAATGTTTCTGCTGTCACACATTGTGCAACACGTATGCGCTTTGTTTTAAATGATGAAAGTAAAGCCGATGTTAAGACAATTGAAGCTATTCCGGCTGTAAAGGGAACTTTTACTAATGCGGGGCAATTCCAAATTATTATTGGAAATGATGTTCCTTTGTTTTACAATGATTTTACAGCTGTTTCAGGTATTGAAGGGGTTTCTAAGGAAACCGCCAAGTCGGCTGCTAAAAGCCATCAGAATCCTATTCAGCGCGTGATGACTCTGTTAGCAGAAATTTTCACCCCTATTATCCCAGCTATCATTGTTGGGGGGCTGATTCTTGGATTTCGTAATGTCATCGATCAGGTTCAATGGGGATTTCTAGACGGACAAACAATCGCACAGCATTCACAATTTTGGAGTGGTATCAGTTCATTTCTATGGCTGCCGGGCGAAGCCATCTTCCAATTTTTACCTGTAGGTATTGTTTGGTCTGTCAGCCGTAAGATGGGAACGAGTCAAATTTTAGGTATTGTACTTGGAATTTGTTTGGTTTCACCGCAGCTGCTGAATGCCTACAATGTAGCTAGTACTCCCGCAGCTGAAATCGCTAAAAAATGGGTTTGGGATTTTGGTTTCTTTACGGTGAGACGTATTGGTTATCAAGGGCAAGTTATCCCAGCTTTGCTGGCTGGACTTTCCCTTTCGTATCTTGAGATCTTTTGGCGCAAGAAAATTCCAGAAGTGGTTTCTATGATTTTTGTGCCCTTTTTATCTCTTATCCCAGCATTGATTTTAGCTCATACTGTTTTGGGGCCAATCGGTTGGACTATTGGACAATGGATTTCAACAATCGTATATGCAGGCTTAACCGGTCCTGTTAAATGGCTTTTTGGAGCGATCTTTGGAGCTCTCTATGCGCCATTTGTTATTACTGGTCTACATCATATGACTAATGCTATTGATACACAATTAGTAGCAGATACAGGAGGCACAGGACTATGGCCAATGATTGCTCTTTCTAATATTGCCCAAGGCTCAGCGGTATTTGCTTATTATCTGATGAACCGTCATGAAGAACGTGAAGCACAAGTCTCACTTCCAGCCACTATCTCAGCTTATCTTGGTGTGACAGAACCAGCACTTTTTGGGGTGAATATCAAATATGTTTATCCTCTTGTAGCTGGAATGATTGGCTCTTCTATTGCTGGCTTCCTTTCAGTTACCTTTAATGTAACGGCTAACGCTATTGGTATTGGCGGTCTTCCGGGAATTTTATCTATCAAAGTTAAATACATGCTTCCATTTTTCATCATTATGTTAGTGGCTATCGCAGTTCCTATGATTTTAACGGTTTTCTTCCGTAGGATTAACTTTCTTACTAAATCTGAAGATGAAGCTCACCAAGAAGAAACAGAAAACACAGAGGCATCAGCATTACAAGCTACTAATGAGCCTGCTGTCGGAACAATTTTTGAGATTAAAAGTCCTTTAAAGGGGCAAGCTAAACCTTTATCTGAAGCAGTTGATCCCGTTTTTGCTCAGGGTGTCATGGGACAAGGTGCTTTGATTGAACCAAGCGAAGGCCTCTTAACCTCTCCTGTTGATGGGGTCGTCTCTGTGCTTTTCCCGACAAAACATGCTATTGGTCTTGTAACAGATCAAGGACTCGAATTATTAATCCATATTGGTATGGATACAGTCAACCTTGAAGGGAAAGGCTTTGAAACGCAGGTCAAACAGGGAGATAAGGTTAAGGTTGGAGATCAATTGATTCGTTTTGACATTGAAGCTATCCATCAGGCAGGCTATACAACAGAAACACCGGTTATTGTCACCAATCAGAATGATTATCAACCTGATGTCGTTGGAAGTCTTCCTCGTGAAATTGAACGCGGTGAGGCTCTCCTAACAGCAAGCAAAATATAGAATTATTTATTATAAGGAGAAGACTATGACCTTAGACAAAAGAAAGGTTGTCTATCAAATTTATCCCAAATCGTATAAAGATACAAGTGGAAATGGGGTCGGGGATCTTCAGGGAATTATTGAAAAATTACCTTATTTAGAAGAATTGGGAATTGATGTTATCTGGCTCAATCCATTCTATCCCAGTCCCCAGCGTGACAATGGCTACGATGTTTCTGATTATACTGCTGTGAATCCTTTATTTGGGAGTATGGCAGATTTTGAAGAATTAGTACGTAAAGGAAAAGAGCATGGCGTTGAGATCATGCTGGACATGGTACTCAATCACTGTTCCACCGAACATGAATGGTTTCAAAAAGCTTTGGCTGGCGATCCCTATTATCAGGATTTCTTTATTTTAAGAGATAAGCCTACTGATTGGCTTTCTAAATTCGGGGGCAATGCTTGGGCACCTTTTGGAGAGACAGGGAAGTATTACCTGCATCTGTATGATGTCACGCAGGCTGATTTAAACTGGCGCAATCCTCACGTTCGTGAAGAACTGTTTAAGGTGGTCAATTTCTGGCGTAGCAAAGGGGTCAAGGGCTTTCGCTTTGATGTCATCAATGTGATTGGTAAGGATGAGATTCTCAAAGATAATCCCGATTTTGATGGCAAGCCTGAGTATACAGACCGTCCCATTAATCATGATTATTTAAAAATGCTCAATAAAGCCAGCTTTGGTCAGGATGAAAATGGTATGACTGTTGGCGAGATGAGTTTTACAGATATTCCTAACTGCATACAATACAGCAATCCTAACAATCATGAGTTGGATATGGTCTTTAATTTTCATCATTTGAAAGTGGATTATCAAGATGGTCAAAAATGGACGCGCAAAACGTTTGATTTTGAAGAGCTGAAACATCTCTTTCATACTTGGGGTGAAGGGATGAGTCAAGGTAATGGCTGGTCTGCTCTCTTTTGGAATAATCACGATCAGCCACGAGCGCTTAATCGCTTTGTTGATATTAAGCAGTTTCGCAATGAAGGAGCGACCATGCTTGCAGCTTCTATTCATTTATCTCGTGGCACACCCTATATTTATATGGGGGAAGAAATTGGCATGATTGATCCAGACTATGATTCTATGGCTGATTATGTTGATGTGGAAAGCCTGAATGCCTATCAAGAATTAATGGATAAAGGCAAATCTTCTGAGGAAGCCTTTCACATTATTCAAGCCAAATCGCGTGATAATGCACGTACCCCCATGCAATGGGATGCTAGTAAGAATGCAGGTTTTTCAACTGGCAGGCCGTGGCTGAAGGTTGGAAAGAGCTATCCGCAAATCAATGTGGCTAATGAAAAACAAGGTAAGATCTTTCCTTTTTATCAAAAATTGATTCGTTTGCGAAAAGAAATGCCGCTAATTGCTCAAGGCAGTTATCAGGCAGCTTTAACAGACAGCGATAAAATCTATGCCTTTGAACGAGAGTACGAAGGCCAAAAGCTGCTGGTTCTCAATAATTTCTTTGCTGAAACAGTTGAACTAGACTTGCCTTCCCTTTATCAAGCAGGGACTGTTCTCATTAGTAATTACGAGAAAGTCGACCTGACAGATAAAATTCTTTTAAAACCCTATCAGACAGTAGCTATATTGGCCAAGACTTGATAAATTAAAATCTACTATTATAAGAAGGAAGCGAAATGGATTCTGACAGCTTTATTTCGCTTCCTTTTCGATTTGATTAAAAAAAGATTAAGCACTAGGAAACGATAGTTTGAATAAAATTTTTTGATAGAATAAAAGAAGGTTCTACTCAAAAGAGACTGACGAAAGGATAAAAACTGTTCACAAGCTTGGTCAAATGAGACGATTGAAAGAAACTATTGATTTTATAAATAAGTGATTTAATGAAAGGGGGGGCAATTTATGAGAATGAATCGTTCTATGGAACTAGGAGAACTCTACCGAGAGTTGCGAATCGCTAGGGGGCTTAAACTAAAAGATGTGGCAAATGATAATTTATCAGTTTCGCAGTTATCTCGATTTGAAAATGGGCAGACCATGTTAGCTGCTGATAAATTGCTCTTAGCTATTGAAGGAATCCATATGACTTTTTCAGAGTTTAGCCATGCCTTAAACAATTATAAAGACAATGATTTTTTAAATTAGGAAATAAGATCGTAGAACTTCAGTCAAAACGAGATATTAAAGGCTTAAAGAAGATTTTAGACGCTTATGGGGATTATGAAAGTTCTGATACTTATAACCGTTTGAATAGATTGATTATCAATGTAGCTATCCATACTTTAGATCCTGATTATACCATATCAGATGAAGATAAAGACTTTCTCACAGCTTATCTTTACAGTATTGAAGAATGGACCGAGTATGAACTCAATCTTTTTGGAAATACTATGATTATCTTATCAGTTGATGATTTAATTTTTTTTAGGTAAAGCCTTTATAGAACGAAATAAATTATATATTTCTATTCCCGCTAATAAGAAAAATGCACAAATTGCTCTTTTAAATTTAATCATGATTCTGATTGAAAGAAGAGAATTTTACCATGCAATTTATTTTATAAAACATTTAGAAAAACTCTTGATTTATCAAGATATGTTTATCATTGTTTCTTTAAATTTCTTAAAACAAATAATTGCTTATCTGCAAGGAGAAATAACTGAGAAGTCTAAATTGGAACGTTACATTGAAATGGTTGAAGAGTTGGGAAATCCAACAACGGCCATGTTTCTCCGAACAAATTTAGAACAACTTTTATTGGAGTCTAATTCTAAAAATTGAATTTACTTCACTAATCAATAAGTTAATAGATGGTTTGATGACTTCTATAAGTCCTACAGCCAGTTAATGCTTAAAGTTATGAGATGAACTAAAATCGTATAAAATATAAAGAACCATTCAGAAAAATTCTAATGGTTCTTTTTTGGAGTTATTGTATGAAAAAGTGTTTCTTATTACCCATTATATGAGTGAGCATAAGAAAAATGGAAATATAAGAACAAATAGAATGATTCTTTTAACCATAATTATCTCCTCCTTTAAGTCTTATTATAATAGATAAATAGACAATATTTCTTTTTTGTAAATATGAAATTTTTTGTCAATATTTTTCTATATTTGCAAATTCTAAAAAATGATAGTATTTAATGATAAAATGTAAAATATTTTACAAACTATTTTATCAAGCTTTTTTCATATTATTTTATTTGGTAGTACCAGCTTGTTTTGTTGGATCTTAATATACATAGCAATGTATTTATTTGAAGTTACACAAGCTTCAATTGTAAAAACCATTAATATAAAGTTAAAGTCAGAATATTTTAATTCAGAGTACCTAAGTTCATATGAAGTAAAAGATTATTCTAAAATAATCTCTGTAATTTCTAATGATTTGAAATTAATCGAAACTAATTATTTAGATCAAATTTTTGCAATATTATCTAGAGTGTTATTATTTGTAGTATCTTTATGTTATATGCTGTATTTAAATTTCTTTATATCGTTAATATTTGTATGTTTTTCGATATTACCTATTATTGTTCCTAAAATTATGCAAAGTAAATTAAAAGAAACAGCCAATGTTTTTTCTGAAAAAAATGCTGATTATTCTAAAGTTATTAAAGAAGTATTTAATGGTTTTTATACTTTAAGATCTTATTCTGTTATTAAAGAGATTATTACACTATCTAATAAGAAACTTAATAATTTAGAAGCCTCAGCATTTAAATTAAAACAATCATCATGGACTACTCAATTAATCTCTGCAATTATTTCTGGATTTTGTTTCATTGTACCTTTTGTTGTTGGATGTTACTTTGTGATATATCAGCATAATTTATCTTTTAGCGCTTTGATAGGAATTTTTTTAGCTAATGATGCAATTATTGGACCTATTCAAGAAATTGCTGCAGCTTTAGGTATAATGAATACTACTACGGATTTAAGAAAAAAATATTTAAAATACTTAAAACAATCTGATGAACAATCAAAAGTTACTGACCGTTATCCCTCTACTTTTTCTACTAATACAGTAGAGGAAATAAATATAAATAAAGTACAGTATAAACTTGGAAATGGAAATAATTTAACTCTAAATATGTCTTTGCGTACCCCTTTTCGTGTATTATTAATAGGACCGTCTGGCAGTGGTAAAACGACAATAGTTAATCTAATTAATGGAATCTTGTCTCCATATAAGGGGAATATTATTTTTAAAAGTAAAGATAAATTGCTTTGTAAAAATAAAGTTAACATATCTACTATAGATCAGAGTCCTTATTGTAGCCTTACAATAGATGTGAGACCTAGCTCCCAAAAAAGAAGAAACCTTGATATGATAAGAGTACCACCCACTCATCAAAAAGGAATCTTCTCATGACTAGTATACCACAACCCCTTCGTTATTTGCCACACACCCTTGATACTCGCTACCATGCTGTCAAAACCTATCGTGGTGGCGCTTCTGTTGCTTTCATCTGCCGACGCTATAAGGTCTCTAAAGCTTCCCTTATGAGGTGGAACAAACGATTTGACGGAACCAAAGCCTCTCTTCAAGACAAATCTCACAGACCTCTGACACCCCATCCCAAGGCTCATACAGAACAAGAAATAGCCTGGATAAAAAACTGTATTCGAAGAAACCCCCATGCCACTCTCATTGAAATCTTCTACAAGCTCAAATTAAATAAGGGCTATGACAGGCATCCCTGCTCACTCTTTCGGGTCTTGAGAAAACTAGACTTCTTCAAACCTGCTAAAACAAAACCAAACCCTATATTCCAAAGCCTTACGATACACCAACAAAACTCGGTATCAAGTGGCAGATGGCTGTCAAATACGTGCCAAAAGACTGCTATACTGGGGCAATGCCTGATAAATTCTACCAATACACCATCATTGACGAGGCCAGTCGAGAACGCTTCATCTTCCCTTTCAAGGAACAATCTTCTCATTCCACCATCCAATTTGTCAAAATGGCCATCCGACACTTTGGCTACAAGCCGAAAATCATACAAACGGACAATGGCTTCGAGTTTACCCATTTCAAGGAAAATAAACACGTTCACCCTCTGGATTTTCTCTGTCGTGAACTAAGCATTGAACACAAACTCATCCGACCTAGAACTCCCAGACACAACGGTAAGGTTGAACGAAGCCACAGAAACGACAATAGACGATTCTACCAGCACTTACAATTTTATTCTTATGACGACCTCATCAAACAGATGAAACGCTACCTCTACACTTCAAACAGACTACCCATGCAGACTCTGGGCTGGAAATCTCCTATCGACATGCGAAAAATCCTATCAGGAGCTAGCTCCTGATAGGCTAGCAAAAAGCTAGTCAGGTTTTATCTTTTTTGGTCTCACATCATTGACAAATGTTCAATCTACTGTAGATCAGAGTCCTTATATATTTGACACGACAGTTCGAAATAATATTACATTATTTCAAAATGATAATTTTGATGAAAGTATTTTAATAGATATTTTGAAAAAAGTAAATTTATATGATGAATTCCTTTCAAACGGATTGCTAGAATATCAATGTGGGGATAATGGATGTAATCTATCAGGTGGTCAAAAGCAAAAGATAGCTTTAGCACGAGCGTTAATTAGAAAATATAAGATATACTTATTAGATGAAATATCGGCTAATTTGGATCACAAAAACTCACAGCAATTACATAATTTGTTGTTTAATCTAAATATTTCTTTTATTGAAATATCTCATCATTTTGATATGAAAGATAGTAGATATACAGCAGTTTATAGGTTAAACAGGACTGGTAACTTAGAAAAATAAAATAATGAACGGAGTAAATGATGACAAATCAAACAGCTATAACCGCAACCAATCTCTCTAAAAGTTTTCATTTAGAAAAAATAAAATTTTATCTGTGTTAAAAGATGTTTCTCTAATAGCTAATTATGGGGAATTTATCTCTATTCTCGGTATCAGCGGCTCAGGTAAATCCACACTTTTAAAATGTTTGTCTAGTTTGTCAGAACCAACTAACGGAAAAGTCTCTATTAATGGTTTTGATCCTTATTGTTTGAGTGACACCAAGTTAGCTCAACTTAGGCGACAGGACATTGCTTTTGTTTTTCAATCCTATAATTTAGTTCCTGCTTTACCAGTTATTGAGAATATTGCTTTACCGTTACGGTTATCCCATAAAAAAGTAGATAAGCAAAAGATTTCAAATTTATTGAGACAAATGAGATTTAAAGCTGATATCAATGACTTTGTTAGTACTTTATCGGGTGGAGAACAACAGAAAGTGGCTATTGCTCGAGCTATTTTATCAGACAGTCAGATTATTTTTGCAGATGAACCGACTGGTGCTTTAGATAGCGTATCAAGGCAAGTGATTTTTAACATGCTAAAAGATTTAGCTAAGCAAGGTAAGTGTGTTCTTATGGTGACACATGACATTGAATTAGCTGTTCATACGGATAGAGCTCTGGTTTTAAAGGATGGTCAGATTTATCAAGAGCTGCCTCATCCTTCATCTGTAGCTCTCTATCAAGCACTTGAAGTAGAAACGGACAGTTAATAGGGAGATGAAAAATGTTACAGCTTATTTGGTACCAATTTAATTACAGTAAAAAACAATGGTTAGGAACGATTCCAGTCTTTTTTATGTCTAGTTTGTTGACTGGTGCTTGTTTAACTGTTGCATTTAGTGTGAAGACTAATGCTCATGTTTTTAGTAAAGTGGGTATGCCTACTCCTTTATTTACATTTCCAGTATTTTTTGGAGGACTAACACTACTTTTTTGACTTCTAGTTTGATTCAGTTATTATTTGCTCTCTTTAAAGAAGATTATCAACTTTGGACTGTTCTTGGAGCTAGTCGTTTGCAATTATCGTTTCTTATCGGATGTCAGTTATCTGTTATTGCTTTTCTCGCTAGTCTCGTCGGAAGTACTTTATCAGTCTTCTTTGCTCGAAGTTATTATATCCTTGTGCAAGGTTTGGCTGGGAAAACAATGCTTCCTACTATTCCTATATCTTTTAGTTTTATAGCTTTCAGCCTATCTATCTTTATTATTTCTGTTATTGCTTTTCTTGGGGGTTTTTATTATGCTTATAAACTTTTAAAACGAACAGCAATTTTTGATGAAACAGTTTCCTTTAAAAAACGGTTATTCTTAAGGTTGTTTAAATTCTCTTGCTTGGTTTTCTTATTATCTCAGTGGATAATATTAATTAAGTCTTATATTTCTCCAGTTTCTTCCATGTCAAAGAGTGATATTATAGATGTCCAATCAGATATTGCATTTGAACTTCTTATTCTTCATGTTATTATTCTTCAGTTAGTATCTCCTCAGTTACAAATTATTATTACTAAGATATTATTCAAATTGAACTCCAGTTACGGCTTTATAATGGCTAAATGGCATATTTTGCAGGAGCGCTTTTATTTAAAATCTTTAACGACTTCTATCATAACTGGTGTCACTCTTATTTCTGGTTTTTTACTGTATTCTTTTAATGTATTATATGCTGATAGAACAGATAAATTAAATAAGATACATGAAACAAATGCTTTATTATTATTTTTAGTTGCTCCCATTTTAATTATTTTAGCTAATGTTATATCAATCACTATTTTATCTTCTAATCAAGAGAAAGGAATTATCCAGCAATGGAAAATTCAGGGGATATCAGAAAAACAAAAATCTATTATTCGTCTGTGTGAAGCCTTCATTTATACTTTCCTAGTGATTATTATCTCATTAGGATTTAATCTCATTATCTTTTTTTTAACTATTAATTCTGCTAAACTTATGGGATATATTGTTACAGATTATAATGATATTTATTTGCCATTACTCATTGTTTCAGTGATTCTATTTATGTTTATATTTATCACAAAAACACTCACTGATCTTAGAGTAAGATAGATAATAGATGTTTAGATTTTTGAATTTTATAAATAAGATTAATGATAAAAGTTCTATACGTAAAGATATCAGTTTTAAATTTCAATTGATTTATAGTGATGCTTTATATGAGTTATTTGCTATCTTTCATTATAAGTCACATGGAACTTGTTGCTTAATCAAAAAAGTACAGTAATTATTGGATTTTATCCACTAGAAATATTATAGAACTATTTATCAGACAGTCAGATTATTTTTGCAGAGGAGCTGCCTGATGCTTTAGATAGTTTATCTCGCCAAGTTATTTTTGATTTATTACGGCAATTAGCCAATCAGGGAAAGTGTATCTTAATGGTGACCCACGATATCGAATTGGCTAGTCAGACCGATCGCTCTCTGATTTTAAAGGATGGCGTCATTCATCAAGAACTCTTAAAGCCCACAGCACAATCCTTATATCAAGCTCTTGAAGCAGAAACATAAAATAAAGGGGACTGATTATGCTAAGACTCATTTACTATCAATTCAACTACAGTAAGAAGCAGTGGTTAGGGACTCTGCCAATTTTATTGGTTTCTAGTCTGATTATTGGAACTTCAGTGAGTGGGATTTTCAATATCATGAATAATACTGAGATTTTTAAACATTTAGCAGATCCGACACCGCTTTTTGAAATGATCATTTTCTTTGGTGGGCTGACATTATTTTTACTCATTTCAGGTTTAATACATTTTTTAATTTCAATTTTTAAGGAAGATTATCAACTTTGGACTGTTTTAGGTGCCAATCGTTCGCAGCTTTCGTTATTGATTGGCGGGCAATTATTTTTAGTGGCCTTTATCTGCAGTGTCGTAACAACTATTCTCTCGACTTATTTAGCTGGCGGATATTATTCCTTCATACAGTCTTTTGTCGGCGAAAAGAACCTTCCTAATATTCCTTTTTCTTTTGATTGGCGGGCATCCTTGCTTAGTCTACTCATAGTGCCCTTGATTGCTGGGACCAGTGGATACTACTATTCGAGAAAAATTTTAAAAATTGGAGATTTTAGTCCTAAAAAAACGAGAGTCAAAAGAATTAGCCTTCATTTAATAACTAAGGGGAGTTTTGCTCTTCTTGTTCTGGGGCTGTGGCTAAATTGTATCTATCTTTTATATTCAGCCTCCTTCACTAGCTCTTTCAATGTTAGATTTGATAGGCTCAGTTCAATTTTTTTAATGCTTTTGCTACATTTGCTCATTATTTATTTGCTGACTCCCTATCTTCAAATTTTTCAACTAAAATTCTTATCTAAAGTTTTAGCGAAATCTAATTACGCAATGATTCTAGCCAAATGGACTATTTTGTACAAACCCTCCTACTTAAAATCCTTGCAGAGTTCAGTAGCCATGGGGATTACTTTAATTTCTGGTTTTTATTGCTATCTCAGAACATATCTGCTAGGTTCCAAACGGATAGTGTAACAGAGACTAAGGTTAGCTTTTTGGCTTTTCTTGCAGCTCCTATAGTAGTTATACTGGCTAATGTTGTTTCTGTCACTATTTTATCTTCCAATCAAGATTCAAAAGATGTTAGACAGTTAAGTATTTTAGGGGTATCAAAGCAAAATCATCTCTGGATTCTACTAGCTTATAGCTTGATTCACTCTCTTATTGTTTTCCTCACTTCGCTTTTGTTTAATCTCGTTATACTTGTTATGGTTATGTTTGGCGTCCATTTATTTAACTATCCGATGGTAGACTATACCCCTGTTTTTACCATTGATTTACTGGTATCAGTTTTACTATTTGTTTTTATATTTGTAACTAAATTCATCAGTATACTGTATGCAAATGGTCTTGATATAACAAAAAATGAGTAATATTTAGCTTGTCTAATATCATTTCAAGATTCCACAGAAAAATCTCATAATTCAGAAATCAAAAATATAGAAATAGATAAAAGTATTTCTAAAATTACCAAATTAAAAGATTTTGTCCATTCAAACATTAATAAATGAGTATTTCCATTTTTTAAGAATCAGTTTTTAGAGGTGTCTATAAGTATCTCAATAGACTAACGCAGTTTATATCAAGTTGAGCTGTTTAAGAAATAAAAATTATTTTGAGGTCATGCACGGCCTTCCTCTCAATAATATAAAATAGGTGATGGAAAACAATTGAGCGGAAAAAATCAGGCAGACCAGAAATACTTTAAGTTTTAACCTATGATTCATTAAGGAAGAAATATTTTATGAACATCACACATTACAAATTACGTAAAGTCAAAAAACGATGGATGCCTGTTGTGGTTGGCGCTTTATCAAGTCTGTCGCTGTTGACACTGGGAGATTCTGGTGTCAGCGCAGATACCTCTGTTTCGCTTACTGATCGTACAGCAGTTGTTAGTATAAATCAAGAGCAAGTGTCTCCAAATCAAGAACATGATAGTTCAGCTGAAGTAGCTGTTTAGGCAGAAGGACCAGCGCCATCTGCAGATTCTTCATCCGAAGAAGCCACTGTTGTTGAAGATTAATTATAGGTATTCCCATATTTGCGAATTTCTAAATAAATATTTTCATATTCGCGAATTTCTAAAAATGATAGTATTTAATGATAAAATGAAAACGTAAAATATTAAGGTAATATTTTACGTTTTGTGCTATATAGATTTTGATTGTTATTGATGAAAGAAGGTATTGTTATGTTGAAAAATATTAAAGAAAATAAAAATATCGTTATTCCAATCGCACCACATAATGATTCTGCACAAATACAAGCATCAGGAGTCCTTGCTTGGAGCTTTTGGGCAGTTGTAGGTAATGGCTATAAAAATACCTCTACTCTTAAAAATATGGTAACAAGCTTCAGTTTAATTGAAGCTCCTAATGCTTAAAACTTAAGTTTATTAGTCTATTATTTATATACATTTATTATTATACTTAATTCGGAATCTATATAGCATTTTATTTAGATACAATAGTCACTTTATCAATTTATTTTCTATACTCAATATAAATAAAAATAGACTAGGTGACAATTAGCAGACAGTATTAGGATATAATAAGATGAAGTCAATAATGTCTCGTTTTGATGTTTGAAGACTATTAGGTGATAGACCTTAAAGGTTTTCATATAGAAGATTGAATAATAATCTGTTGCTAAAATCCATAATTTTAAGGTTTATTTTTTGACTAAAGAGATTATAGATTTTAGGAGGAGTTTGGTTATGTTATTTATTAATGATTTATCTTTTGCTTATACACGCTCTAAAATTTTAAAGTCTATTTCTTTGACGATTGACAATAAGGATCAAATAATTGCTTTGTTGGGGCCAAATGGGGCAGGGAAGACTACTTTACTTAATGTCATAGCTAATTATTATCAAAAACATACTGGACATATCACAAGAGAGGATTATAAAGTTTTTATGCTGCCGGATATGGCTTATATTCCCCAAGATATGACGGTTAACAGTTGTTTGAGAGATTTTCAAGAACTCTATCAATATTTTAACAGAGAAAGAGCTGAGCAAATGCTTAATTATTTGAATTTGGATTTCAGCAAGAAAATTTCTGATTATTCGAAAGGAATGAAAGAGCAACTACATCTCGTTTTTGCTTTGGCTCAAGATGTTGATTATTATCTGTTGGATGAACCTTTGGCGGCTGTGGATCCTTTGACGCGAGATATTCTTATAGACCTTATCAAAAGATATCGACGGCCTAAAAGTGTTGTAATCATCAGTACTCATCTTGTTCAGGATATGGAAGATCTTTTTGATGAAATTGTCATGATTAATAATGGTCAGGTAATTTTATACAAGACGACTGAGGAGTTAACAAGAGAATACTCAGGTATGGATTTGGATAGTATCTATAAGGAGGTCAATCGTCATGTTAACGCTCGTTAAGCGCATTTTTAAAGATAATATAGGTATTTTTGTATATGTTTATCTCATTCAGATTGTTTTACGTATACTTAAATCAATAGTTGATGATGCGGTCATCTTAAAGACTGTCTATGGCCTTTGGATTATGATCGTAGCAACACTTCTCGTTTTTATTCAACTTATAATTTATATAGACTTGTTTATACTCGGCAAAACTTTTTCTATTACACGCTGAAATATAGTCTTAGTCAAGTGTTATTAGTAGCTGCCAGTGTTCAATTAGTTTTTAATTTTATTTTTACCTGACATACTGTGAGGCTAATCTAACAGAGGTAGGCGGGAAATTTCTTTCTTTAGCTTCTTATTTTATGTTGGTAACATTGCTGTTATATGTCACAAGAGCTTTTAAATATAAAAAAGTTGGCAGAAATGTTTTCTTACTGTCTTTAGTCTTTCTCTTAGGCTCTTATGCAACCTTTTACTATAATATCATCAAGGATAGAGTAGGTGACAGAGCTTTTGGTATCGGCTTTACGACGGATTCTGTGAAAGACGGTATTGATCATGTCTACATGAATATTATTCCTACCTATCTAGTCAATATTAAAGAGCAAGATCTTAACTTTTTAATGACATCAACGAATGTGATTAATATTTTTATTATTATTATGGGATTATTAATGTATATCGCCATTAGAAAAATAAAATTAATTGGTAAGTGTGAAAAGTATGGAAACTAGTATTGTGAAAGCAGTTGATTATTTGAGAAGGAATATAGACTATTTCCTTGTTGAAGAACACTTGAAATATAATAGTGAAAGTGAAATGAAATCTTTTATTGAATTAGCTTTCTTATATAATTTCTGGACCGACTCAATGAAAGAAAGATATAATCTTTATTTTATAAGAGATTATATCTTATCTAAAATTGAGACAAACGACTTTGAAGAGGAGTCTTATAAGAATATCATTACTTTTAGTGGCATAGCTACGATGGAAGAGTTTTTATTATCTGAAGGAGTCAGTAAATATAATCATTTTTTAAAAGAAATGGTTAATGAAAAAAAATTAGATGTACTAACCGAAAGAACCCCCTTTAGGGTTATGGATGTTAAATATTCTTTAAATAAAGCTAATATTAAAGATAATCTTCCATCTTATGAAAAATTATTCAAAAAAACAGTATTAGGTAAAGGTTTGCCTTTTTATTATATGACTCCCACTACACTGTACAGCATTACTCATACTTTGTTTTATATCACTGACATGGGACGTAGTTATTGCCTTGAGTATCCTATCAATAATATAGCTTTTATTCTTAGAGTTTTAATGGGAGAACGTATTATAGAGAAAGATTTAGATATTCTTGGAGAACTGGTCTTGGATAATATTTTTTTAGACATTAGAGAAACTTCAAATGTAACATTAGTAGATTATGCTATCCACAAACTGATAGACAATCAAATGGAGAATGGCCTATTTCCGGCTCCACAACCTCTGAAAACTAGGAATGGCTACAAGGAGTTTAGATATCATTATCATACAACTTTAGTGTGTTTAGGAGCTTTATTATGTTATCAAGAATGGAAAAAATAGGAAAAAGTTGAATAGAATTCCGCTTGATATTGAATTTTATATTAACTTTTGTGAGATACTTATTATTTTTAATGATTTAAAGTATTTTTATCAAGAAGATTTGGAGAATACTCTCGTTAATAAGTTATTAACTAATATTTCATACTCCTTACTTCAAAGGATTTCTATAGATGGACTATTAAAGTTTTATCCTGTATATGTTAAAGAGCATATTCATTTCTTTATCTATACGAGTGGAAAAAAATTTAATCTAAATCCAAGAATTCTATATGACTATTTCAATAGCGATATTATTCAAAAAAATGAGTGGGAAGAACACAATTTTGGTTATCTGGTTAATCAGATTAATTTTATGAGGGGGATTTCTTCGTATGAATTAGATACCACTCAAGTAAATATGTTTAAAAATCATGATAAGACGATTGATAACTTATCTAGTGTGAAATTTATTAGTCTATCTTTAAAGGAATATCTATCAGAAATAAGAATACAGATTAACCAGTTAAAAAATGAAAATTCGACTTTTTCTGAAATTAAGGTTTTGTTGTTAGAGGAGGCCAAAAGTGTATCATACTAAGTTAATTAATTGGTTACAAACCGTTGAAAACATCAATGCGAGATTGCTGTTGTTATTTATGGGGGATTTAAGTGGTTTAACTAATGATGAGTTAAAATATATTGATATGGTTTTCCCTGAGATATTAGTTGAATTAGATGATAAAGATACAATCGTTAAACAGTTTAAAGTTGAATTGGTGAAAGAATTGAATGAAATTGATACCACAAAATCAACTGATTTCATCTTTACTTATTTAAAGAAAAATTGAAAGGGTTAGTACTTAGTAATAGAGCGGAATTTAAAATAGATTATTCACTTCTTAATCACCAATTAAAAATGGATGATTTATATTGGTTATTTTATTTAAGTTGTTGTAGTCAGCAAAGCAATGAAGATAAAAGTTGTTTTTGTAATGTTTTAGCATCATATGCTGTCTTTTTTGCTAGGCAGTATCAGTTACGAGAATTTGCTCTATGTATCATAATAGCAACAAATTATCCAGAATTCTTTCCAAAAATGTTTTATAGAGATAGCTGGAATTTTTTAATCAGCAATCAAACTCAAGAGGGAAGTTTTGGCTACAGTGATCCTTTTGTTTCTGAAGTTAAAACAGATAAAGAAAAACTTCTAGATAGTTTTTATTGTTATTATGCTTTGTCAGAGTTAGAAAAGTTGTAGGGAGTGAGTGCTAGATGAAAGCAATAATTATTCCTAAAAATCTTAGATCACAATTGTTTTTGTTGTTTGGGACTATGTTCAGTATAGCAGCCTCAGTGGCCTATTTATTGATTCCTCAAGTATTAGAATGGCTTATTGATCATAAAAGGTTCGTTACCCAAACAATAGTGAATTTAGGCTTATTATTTATAATGAACTTATTATTTAATTTTCTCTCTTCATTTCTACTACTAAAATACGCTGAGCATCAAATTAAAGAATCTCGGTATCGTTCAGTTTTAAAATTATTAAAAACTGATATTTCTTTTTTTGATAATTCTCTGAGCGGAGAATTATCTAGCAGAATTATTAACGACACAGAAGCTGTCAGGAAATTCCTAAGTGAAGTCATTCCAAATGCAATTAGCTCTATAATATTAATTTTATTGACTTTTATTGTCTTATTAAGATTAGATATTGGTTTATCTACTTGTATTTTTCTGGGGCTATTGCTTATGGTTGTTTTTTTAACACCTCTCTCAGCCGTTAGTCGAAAATATGCGCAAAAAAAGCAGAATCAATTGAATAATTTATCAGGCTATTTAACTGAAATTTTTCAAAGGGTTAAGTTAATTAAGTTAAATCAAGGTTATGGAGTAATCAAAAAACAGTATAGCCAAAAATTATCTGATACCTCTGAAAGTTCTTTTAAATATAGCTTAGTAGATTCATTTATTGGACCGATTGTCTATGTAGTTTTATTTATTATACTAAGTTTTATTTTTGCTTACGGAGGCTATAGAGTTAGTGAAGGAACATTAACTATTGGAACATTAATTGCATTTCTAATTTATTTATTTCAATTACTGACACCCTTTAGTAATGTTGGACAGTTTGCTAATCAATTTGCAAAAACAAAGCAATATGTGAGTATAATAGATTCTTATAGAAATTTACCTGATGAGAATAAAGGTGACTTAATCGTTAATCCTGGTAATTTTTTATTGCTTGAATTTAGAAATGTAGAATTTTCATACGATGATTACATTGTTTTACAGGATATTAATTTAAAAATAGATAAAGGGGAGAAAGTTGCTTTTGTAGGACCTTCGGGTTCGGGAAAAACAACTGTTATTAATCTTCTATTAAAGTTATACAGTCCAGTAAATGGTGAAATTATAGTTAATTCAAATAATCTAGAAGCAATCAATACTGAAAGTTGGAGGAAGAAAATATCCCTTATTTCACAAAATTTCGAATTATTATCAGGAACCATATATGATAACTTAACTTTTGGATTAGATATATTACCAGATGATGAAACAGTAAGAGAGGCATTAGAAAAAGTAAATTTATCACATGATATTGAAAAGTTTGAACAAGGTCTAAATACTCCTATTGGAGAACAAGGCTTAAAATTATCTGGCGGACAAAAAC
The DNA here is from genome assembly GCF_002355215.1 of Streptococcus troglodytae. NCBI lineage: Bacteria > Bacillati > Bacillota > Bacilli > Lactobacillales > Streptococcaceae > Streptococcus > Streptococcus troglodytae. The sequence continues at coordinate 1,947,758 of NZ_AP014612.1, read as the reverse complement.
AGCGACTTCAATTAGCAAGAGGGTTTCTAAAAATGCAGATATTTTTATTCTTGATGAGGCAACTTCAAATTTAGATAGTGTTTCCGAGTCAGTTGTACTTTCTTCTATAGAGCGAACATTGAAAGAAAAACTGTAATTTTTGTTACTCATAAACTAGCTACAATTAAAGGTGTTGATAAAATCTTTTTATTGATAATGGACATATTATTGAGGAAGGAACACATGAAGATTTGTTAAAAAATCATCAAAAATATAAGTTGTTTTTAACAAAACAAACGGATAACGATAGGTCTTAAAATGTTTTATTCAGTACTTAATGCATGAAAGGATTAAAGGAAAAAGATTTATGAAAAACATCGCACAGCATAAAATTTATAGCATTCCAAAAAGATGGATAGTAATCTTGTTTGCCGTTATAACGGTAAATACAGTCATGTTAGTTGGAACAACTTCATCTGTCAATGCTGATACACAAGCTTCTACTACTGATAAAACGGCAGTTATCACTGAAAATCAAGAACAAGTAATTTCAACACAAGAAGGGGTTGAAAGTTCTGTGGCTCCTATTCAAGCAGAGGAGACTGTTCCGTCTGCAGCGTTTTCATCAGATAAGCAGACTACCGAGGAAAACAATAAAATAACTGAGTCAGAAAAAGGAGCAGATATGGTACCAAATTCTGATAATTCCATAACTGCTGAAGATATAGATAGCCAAAATCAAGCTGGACGGTCTTCAAGTCAAGCGACTGTTAGGGCAACCGATATTGCAGCTAATCCGATAACGCCGGCTACAGATGGAACCACTGTCTATTCTAAAACTAAACAAGCATCCGTTACAGTTCAAACTGATGCTCAAAAATCTGAGATATTGAGCAAAAATAATCGAGAAGAGCAGGCACTTAATCAACAAGATTTTGTTTCTGGTCAACAAAGGGTTACTATTAATAGAATTCTTGATAACAAAACCTCTGGAATTTCTACTTTAGATGCAGCAGCTCTAACCTATGAATTTGAAAAGGCTCGATTAAAGGGAGCAACTGATGCAACCATTATAACAGAGATTCAAAAAACTGGGAAAATCATTCCTTCTAATTTGGCCTATATCAGTGATTTTTATGATAATCAAACTGGTACAAGCGGGACAGCCTTTAAAGACAAAACTAGCAATAAGATCATTATTGCTTATACTGGAACAAACAATGAAGGCAATCAATGGCAAGATGCTCTAGGAGCGGACATTATGGGGATTGGTTTAGCTCGTGGGCAGCATTATCAACCTGCTTATGATTTTTACGATAAAATTGCTAGTCAGTATGGAGTACAAAATATTGTGATAACGGGTCACTCTTTAGGTGGAAATGTTGCTCAAAGAGTTGCTTTAAAGAAAAATAGCCCTACTACAGTCGTTTATAATTCAGCTCCGCTTTATATTCCTGCTATTGCTTATCTTGGCAACAAAGTTTATGAATCTCTTCGTAAAAATTTTGATTTGCCCCCAAATAAAGAAGAAGCCAAGAAAACGATAGCAGATATTAAGAATGATCAAAGGCAATTTACGGGAAACGTCATTAGAATTACAACACAAAAAGATTGGCTAAACAACACTACTCGTAATTTAGGTGCAGTTTATTTAGGCAAAGAACATATTATTATCAATTCTGGGGGTCATGATTTGCAGGGTATTGTAAATGATATGAAGCAAGTTGCTAATGTGAAGGCATTGGTTAGTATCTAGCAAAGAAAAAACTTCAAAGTCCGATACTGCTTAAATCGGACTTTTTTGTTACAATAGAAAGCGTATAGAAATGGAGAATATTATTTATGGTACGTTTACAAGATGATTTTTATAACGCAGTCAATGGCCAGTGGGAAGAGACAGCGGTCATTCCTGATGATAAACCACGGACGGGTGGTTTTTCGGACTTGGCTGATGACATTGAAGATTTAATGTTAGAGACCACTGACAAGTGGCTAGATGGGAAAGATGTTCCTAATGATAGTATTTTACAAAATTTTGTGAAGTTTCACCGTCAGGTGGCGAACTATGCTGCGCGTGAAGAGGCGGGTGTTGAGCCCGTGTTGCCTCTCATTGAAGAATATAAGAGTCTAACTTCTTTTGCTGATTTTGCTTCCAAAATAGCCACTTATGAAATGGCTGGTAAGCCTAATAAGCTTCCTTTTGGTGTGGCACCGGATTTTATGAATGCACAAATGAATGTGCTTTGGGCCGAGGCTCCAAATCTTATTTTACCAGATACCACTTATTATGCTGAAGGTAATGACAAAGGTAAGGAACTGCTTGCTAAGTGGCGTGCAATGCAAGAGGAACTTTTGCCTAAGTTTGGTTTTGAAGAAGCAGAAATTAAAGATCTTCTAGATAAGGTGCTTACTTTAGATGCCAAATTGGCTCAATATGTTCTTTCCAGTGAGGAATCATCAGAATATGTGAAGCTTTATCATCCTTATGATTGGGCTGATTTTACCAAATTAACACCAGAACTGCCTTTAGATGCGATTTTTACACAGATTTTAGGTCAAAAACCTGATAAAGTTATCGTTCCTGAAGAGCGTTTTTGGACAAATTTTGCAGCTGAATTTTATTCAGAAAAAAATTGGCCTTTCTTAAAAGCTGCCTTAGTATTAGCTGCAGCAAGCTCTTACAATTCTTACCTGACAGATGATATTCGTATCCTTTCAGGAAGCTATAATCGTGCTCTTTCAGGAACACCTCAAGCTATGGATAAGAAAAAAGCCGCTTTTTATCTGGCTCAGGGCCCTTATACTCAAGCGCTCGGTCTTTGGTACGCTGGCGAGAAATTTTCTCCTGAGGCAAAGAAAGATGTGGAAGCTAAAGTGGCAACTATGATTGAGGTTTATAAAGAACGTTTGCATAAGACGGACTGGTTGGCTCAAGAAACGCGTAATAAGGCTATTACCAAACTCAATGTCATAACGCCTCATATTGGTTATCCAGAACAATTACCCAAGACCTATGCTCAAAAGATTATTGACGACAATCTCAGTCTAGTGGAAAATGCTCAAAATTTGGCTAAAATCTCAATTGCCTATAATTGGAGCAAGTGGAATCAACCAGTTGATCGCAGTGAATGGCATATGCCAGCTCACATGGTTAATGCTTACTATGATCCGCAGCAAAATCAAATTGTCTTTCCAGCGGCTATTTTGCAGGCACCATTTTATTCATTGGAGCAATCTTCATCTGCTAATTACGGTGGCATTGGTGCTGTCATTGCCCATGAAATCTCTCACGCTTTTGATACGAATGGCGCTTCCTTTGATGAAAATGGCAGTCTTAACAACTGGTGGACTGATGAAGATTATGCGGCTTTTAAAAAGCGTACAGACAGAGTTGTTGAACAGTTTGAAGGACTTGATTCTTATGGTGCTAAGGTCAACGGTCAGCTAACTGTTTCGGAAAATGTGGCTGATCTTGGTGGCCTTGCCTGTGCTCTTGAAGCTGCCAAACGTGAAGCAGATTTTTCTGTCCGTGATTTCTTTATTAATTTTGCAACGATCTGGCGCATGAAAGCACGCGACGAATATATGCAAATGCTAGCAAGTATTGACGTTCATGCTCCAGCTAAATGGCGGACCAATGTTACAGTTACCAACTTTGACGAATTCCACCAAGAATTTGCGGTTAAAGAAGATGATGGCATGTGGCGTGATGAAGATAAACGTGTTATTATTTGGTAGATATCTAGTTTATATTTTATGATGTGTTAACTCGCTTTATTATATTAAAAAATCTAAAACAAAACGCTTGAATTAAAATTTTCAAGCGTTTTTTCATTGACTAGATAACCGATTAGACAAAATTTGTTCTAATTCAATCTCAATTTATGTTGTTTTAAATTGAATAGCTCTGGAAATGGTATCAATAGTGACCTTAGCGCCAATAGTAAAGGTAAACAAAGGCTGTGTATGAGCAAAATCAAGGTCATACATGACTGGAATTTGTTTTAGAACAGGATGTTTATCAAGGATGAAATGCCAAATTTTCTCGGTCATTTGACACTCTTTTGGAAAACGTCCAAACATCACAGCTTGAGGATTAGGATAGGTTTGTAGGACAGCGGCTAAATGACGAGAAATTTCGGTAGGCTTTTCTTCTTCAGAACCCTCTAAGAAAAGGATATAATTTTCAGGATTAGGAGCAAATTCAGTTCCACGTAGAAGTCCAAAGGTGGCTAAATGGCCGCCGATAGCTATCCCTTCAGCCTTGCCATTATTATAAATTTTCCATTCTGTAGGCATAAAATGACGTGGTTGGTTAGGATCGTACCAAGGGTCGCTGGACCATTTATCACTAGGGACTAAGTTGTAAACGTGTCTAGTAACGGCATTTAGCCACATTCTGCTTTGATAGTCCTGACCTTCTTCCATCTTAAAACTAGAGTAAGACGGTCCCATATAAGTTTCCACTCCAGTTTTGGCATAAATCGCATTTAAAAGAGCCGTTGTATCTGAATAACCACAAATAATTTTAGGATGATCCATGATGAGCTCATAGTCTAAATAAGGTAGGATTTCATTGGCATTAAAACCACCGATTGTTGAAAGAATGGCATTGACATGTTCTTCTCTGAAAGCGTCATGGATATCAGAAACACGACTGGCGATAGAACTGGAATTGAGCAGATCATTTTCCATATAGTTATTAGAAAAAGAAACTGTAAAGCCTAACTTTTCAAGTCTTCTCTTAGCTGATAAATTGGCATTAAAACCACCCAAACTTTCAATAGAATGAGATGGGCTAAGAATCCTAATATGATCACCATATGTTAATTTTTTCATTCATCTTTCCTCCCCATAAGCAATCCCTAAAATGTGACATTTTTTCTAGGTTATTGTTAGCAATGTTTTTCAATAGTATTAAAAGGTCTTTATACAGAATTGAAGAAAATCTTCTTTTAAGGCTCATTCCGTTCGCTAATAAAAGAAATAATCTTGAATTCTGTAGAGCTTAAAATAGGCTTGTTTACAGCAACATCTTTCTATTACTTATTTTATCATTTTGATTACTGTTTGAGGACAAAAATAACAATTATTTTAAAATATTTCATTTTGATACAAAAAATCCCCTAGTTGAACTAGGAGATTGTTTACAAAAGGCGGTAGACGGATTTGAACCGACGATCAAGCTTTTGCAGAGCCGTGCCTTACCACTTGGCTATACCGCCATAACATTCCCTATTTTACCTTAAAAAATCAGTCAGGTCAAGTTTTTCCTATCATTACCGTCTAATTGCTGATAGGGTAAATGCTGTTATAATTATACAGGTAAAAAACCAAATAAAATCGAAAATAAGCATTTTAATTTTTATAATATGTTATAATATTAGAAGTTAATTCTTGAACAAAGTGCGGATAAGGAATCATTGATTGAAAAGTTGGCAATCATCTGCATAAAAATATAAAGTTATGAAGAGAGTGTTCCAGCGATCTAATAGAGAAAAATGATAAAAGATTTTCGGTTATGTTTTTTAGATAATTTAAAAAGCAATAAAGAAATTAAAAATTCAGATGACGATTCTTTAATGCTTAGCAGTTATTTATCATATAGTATTGTTTTTTTAATCTATGCCATAATAATAACTTACATATCATATATTTCTATAAACCGCGGTAGCTGGATGTATGATTATTCGTTTCATATGTCTAGAATAGTCGGCTTGGCTCAATCTCTAAAAAATGGAGACTGGCTCCCTAATCTAAATTATGTAGTAGCTAATAACTCTGGCTATGCTGTAACCATGTTTTATGGAAATTGGCAGCTTTATATTCCGGCCCTTGTATTTTTAGCAACAAAAACGGCCACGTTTGCATACTCAGTGTATGCTTTTCTGCTCATCTACGGTTCCTCTCTGACAGGTTTTTATTCCTTATATCAGATGAGTAAAAGTAGAAAGCGAGCCTTTATTTTTGCCTTGATACTGCCTATTACCATACCATTTTTTGGCTATGGGATGGTGGCTGTTATTCCTTTGATACCATTATTATTTTATAGCCTGTATAGGGTCATATATAGTGAACGCTACAATCCTATGTTGCTAGCGGCAGTTATATCTTTGCTCATTCAAACACATGTGATATCAACAATAGTACTAGGAATTACTTCTGCTATATTTGTATTGTTAAATAGTAACCAGCTAACACGACAAAAACTTTTTTCATTCTCCCTGTCTTTAGTTATAGGTCTTATTATGACTAGTGGCTATATTTTTCAATATGTAGAGCAAACTCAATCTCAAACTTTTTTTGTATCTTGGATAATAAGAGATTTTCCATTTCCAGCTAAGATTTTAATGCTTCCAAATAGTGTTGAAGATGCTATTATCAACTATCAATTTCCAATTGCCATAGTTATTATTGTTATAGGATTGGTATCTAGTTTTTGGATAAAAAGCGTTTCTCGAAAGCTTATTTTGATGTCACTCTTATTGCTTTTCTCAACCACAGCATTAATTCCGTGGAAAATATTAAAGTACAGTTTTTTGGGTGTTTTTCAATATACAAATAGATTGGTGTATTTTCTTCCAATATACGTCTTGATGGCAGCGTGTATTTCTTTTAATAAATACCTTGTTATTTCAATCTGTATCTTTCAATTTGGTTATTATATAGTAACACAGCCTTATAAATATAGTTATGAAGAACATCGAGAAAGTATAGAATATTTAAAAAACACCAATACCTTTGCTGTAAAGGCATTTGAAAATCCGCTTCAGCTATCTTATGATACTAGTGGAGATGAATATCTCAACCTTTCTGTCAATCATGATGATATGCGAAATGGTTTAAGCCTCAATCAGTTTATTTATAATCAGCAGGAGGTAGCTATTGAGAATGTTCGACAAAAATATAATGATTTAGAATTTGATGTTTCGCTTAAAAGCAATCAACCTCAGACAATTGTTGTACCGAGAATTTGGTATAAGGGTTATAAAGCGTACTATAGAGACGATGCTGTCGGAACACAGCCTAAAATAATCTATCAAAAATTATCGAAAGAAGAGCTAGCTCAATATTCTAAGGCCAAAAAACCTAAGGTGACAGAAAAAGCCTTATATAATGGTTTTGCTGCAATTTCTGTATCACATTCAGGACATGTTCAAATAGCCTACAAAAAGACATTTGTACAGTGTATTGGATACACTATAGAAATTCTAGCATGGCTTCCTAGGAAGGTTCGACAGCAATTATGGATGGTTTTATCTAAAATAGGAGAAACTATCATCCTATGTTCGAAGAAAATCAGACAGTATGTTGATGAAAGTCTAAAGCGAAAAATAAGCTAATAAAAAAGTATTTAATCTGTATGCAGTAATAACAAACGGACTTGTCAAAATCCCATTTTTTGTTATGCTAATAGAGCTGTGTAAGCAGCAAATACTCATCTTAGATGAATTGTGATCTTGTTGCCTTTTAGGTTAGATTGCAAGTCGAAGTCTGAGAGAGGCAAAAAAACATAAAAGGAGAAATACTCATGGCAGTTATTTCAATGAAACAACTCCTCGAGGCTGGTGTGCACTTCGGTCACCAAACGCGTCGTTGGAACCCAAAGATGGCTAAGTACATCTTTACAGAACGTAACGGAATTCACGTTATTGATCTTCAACAAACTGTAAAATTAGCTGATCAAGCTTATGACTTCGTTCGTGATGCTGCAGCAAATGATGCCGTTATCTTGTTTGTTGGTACGAAAAAACAAGCTTCTGAAGCGATTAAAGAAGAGGCAGAACGTGCTGGTCAATACTATATCAACCACCGCTGGTTGGGTGGAACTTTGACAAACTGGGATACGATTCAAAAACGTATCGCACGTTTGAAAGAAATCAAACAAATGGAAGTTGATGGTATTTTTGATGTTCTTCCTAAGAAAGAAGTTGCTCTTCTTAACAAGCAACGTGCACGTCTTGAAAAATTCTTGGGTGGTATCGAAGATATGCCTCGTATTCCAGATATTATCTACATCGTTGACCCGCACAAAGAACAAATTGCAGTTAAAGAAGCTAAGAAACTTGGTATTCCAGTTGTCGCTATGGTCGATACTAATGCTGATCCAGATGATATTGATGTTATCATCCCAGCAAATGACGATGCGATCCGTGCCGTTAAATTGATTACCAGCAAATTGGCTGATGCTGTGATTGAAGGTCGTCAAGGTGAAGACAGCGTTGAAGCTGTTGAAGCAGAACTTGCAGCTGGAGAAACACAGGCAGATTCAATCGAAGAAATTGTTGAAGTTGTTGAAGGCGCAAACGAAAATTAATGATTGAAAAAATTCTAAAGGGCAGGGCCAAGCCCTCCCTTTTTATTAAAATTTGGAGGAATTATCATGGCAAATATTACTGCAGCTCTTGTTAAGGAATTGCGTGAAAAAACTAGTGCTGGTGTCATGGACGCCAAAAAAGCCTTGGTTGAAGTTGAAGGCGATATGGAAAAAGCAGTTGAACTTCTTCGCGAAAAGGGTATGGCCAAAGCAGCTAAAAAAGCTGATCGTGTTGCCGCTGAAGGTTTAACAGGTGTTTATGTTGATGGCAATGTTGCTGCTATTGTAGAAGTTAATGCCGAAACAGATTTTGTTGCTAAAAATGCTCAATTTGTTGACTTGGTTAATGAAACAGCTAAAGTCATCGCTGAAGGTAAACCTGCTAACAATGAGGAAGCTCTTGCTTTAAAAACAGCAGCTGGAGATACTTTAGAGGCTGCTTATGTCAATGCAACAGCAACCATTGGAGAAAAAATTTCTTTCCGCCGTTTTGCTCTTGTTGAGAAAGCTGATAATCAAGTTTTCGGTGCCTACCAGCATAATGGTGGTAAGATTGGCGTTATCACAGTTCTTGAAGGTGAAAATACGGATGAAGCTCTTGCCAAACAACTTGCCATGCATGTTGCTGCAATGAACCCAACTGTTCTTTCATACAAAGAATTGAGCGAAGAATTTATTCATGATGAATTGGCTCAAATGAACCATAAAATTGAACAAGATAATGAAAGCCGTGCTATGGTTAATAAACCAGCTCTTCCGCTTCTTAAATACGGTTCAAAAGGTCAATTAACTGATGAAGTCATTGCTCAAGCTGAAGAAGATATCAAGGCAGAGCTTAAAGCTGAAGGCAAACCTGAAAAGATTTGGGATAAAATCATTCCTGGTAAAATGGCTCGCTTCTTCTTGGACAATACGAAGGTTGACCAGCAATATACTTTATTATCACAAGTTTACATTATGGATGACAGTAAGACCGTTGAAGCTTATATGGAGTCCGTAAATGGGAAAGTGATTAGCTTTGTTCGTTTTGAGGTCGGCGAAGGTATTGAAAAAGCAGCTAACGATTTTGAAAATGAAGTTGCCGCTACAATGGCAGCCGCTTTAAATAACTAACTAAACCAACTAATAAAAGAGAAGTGGGATAGATAGTCCCACAGGATTGCGGTGCAATTACCCCTAAAAGAGTAAAATAAAGTACAGGAGCTTGGTACAAAAATAGTCCCAAGCTCTTATTGTTGTTTATGGCTGTTTGCAGTTTTTTAAAAGGAGGTAGAAGGATTTTTTAAGTTCTTCTTCAATCTGCTGACGGTATTCCAGAAGATCTCTTTCAGAGTTTTCAACTCTTCCTACTACTGAAACTAGTGCACCAATTGCTGTGCCTAATATATTTGAAAAGAGGCAGGACTTCTATCCTTGGCCTCTTTTTGCATGTCAAAATAGGCCCCTCTGCTATCTGTAAAAGAGAAGACTTTAGTATTTTTTTACATAGTTTCAATAATTATCAATTGAATTACTTGATTTTTTGGATCATTATTTAGACAGATTACTAACATTTGTTATAGTGTTTTTTGAAAAAACTTGATAGTCTAATAATGTTATTAAAGTAATTTTTTAATAATAATTCATTTATTTTGGAGGGGACATGGGCAATAAACAGATCGGTATAAAATCTTATGGCGTATCAATTCCATATTTTCGTCTTCCGGTGGAAGAAACAATAAAGGTTTGGAACAACAATAATGTTGATTATATAAAAATAAAATAGGCGTAAAGCGACGAACAGTAGTATCTTCTGATGAGGACACGCTGACGCTAGCTATGGAAGCTGGTCAAGAAGCGGTTTTACATTTTAAGGAAGATGTTGCAAAAATTGATAGTGTATTACTTGGTAGTTGTACTACACCAGATATTTTTAAAAGTAATGCTAATCAACTGATGTCATTTTTATTAAATAAAAATGACTATTTTGGATGTGATATTAGAGCCTCTGAGAACTCAGGGGCTGCCTCTTTAGTTTTAGGGTATTCTTTAGTAAGTTCTGGTTTAAGCAATACAAGTTTAATATTTAGTGCTGATACATTAAGTAAAAATATATTTCCAAGTGAACTAAGAGAGCCGTACATTGGCTCAGGAGCAGCTAGTATTATATTAGGTAAAGGTGAAGATATATTAGCTGAAATTATTGGTATAGGAAATTCAAATGCTTCTTTTCCTGAGCAAGGAAGAACAGAGGATAATAGATATTTGCGAGTCCTCGCTAATTTGAATTATTCTGTTGTAAAGGAAGGAAGAATTAAAAGAAGTTTGGAATCTATAAATAATGCTTTAGAAAATGCTTCTTTAAAAGCTGAAGACATCAAATATTTTGTTTTTCAAGATGGCACGGAGCAGACTTATAAAGAATTTTCTCATTTCTTCCATTTTGATAATGTGATAAATCAAGATATTTTCAAAAATCTAGGTTATATCGGTTCTGCTTCTCCTATTATTTCTATGTTAGCAGCTCTTGAAAGTGCTGAAGTAGGAGATATTATTTTAATGTGTGGATATGGACATAGTTCAGGTTCTACTACGGTTATTTTTAGAGTAACTGAGGAAATAACATTCAAAAATAAAATAATAGATAAGTTAAAAAATTATAAAGATATCAATTACTCTGAGGCGATGAAGCATGAATTTAAATACAGTCAGCCTGAGATATCTCTAGGGACATTTATTTAGTAAGGAGAATAAGTATGGGGATAAAAATTCAAGTAAGTGGAGTAGGTTGTACTAATGCTCCTGGCTTACCGCATATTAATAAATCCTTTAAAGAACTATTAGTAGAAGCTGTTTATAAAGCATTAGATGATGCTTTTCTTTCCCCTCATTTAATTGATGGCGCTAGTTTTTCTTATGCTGGAGAGGGAGAAATTGGACATGGGGGGATTGTTCCTACATTAGTGGATGCTTTAGGTTTAGCGCCTCTGGAAGGTTACATTAATATTGGAAATTGTGCAAGTTCTCATATGGCTCTTTTACAAGGATGTGAAATGATTGAAAGCGGACGCTATAGGCATGTTTTAGTAGCAGGTTTTGATAAGATGACGGACATCCTTCCTTTTGAAAACTATATGCTAATGTCAACAGATAGTTTGTATGATTATAACTTAGGCTTTTCGCATATTGATGCTTTTTTATTGCAGCAGGAGTACATCAGTAAATATGGAATCCAGCCGATAAAACTAAAGGAAGCTTTGTTAAAGTTTTCAACATTAATGAAGAAGTATGGTGCAGTCAACAAAGTTTCTTCAAATTTTGGTAAAGAGCTTCCAACCCCAAAAGAACTTGAAAACCAACCTTTTTTTGGGAATGCTATGAGTGCTGGGGAAGGAGCCAGTGCTGTCATATTATCCGCTATGGAAACTAATAATAAAAATAGTAGTCAAGAGAAAGTGATTATAGCAGGTCGAGGGTATACTAACACATCGCATTATATTCCTCATAGATATAAGGAAAAGTTACTTCATCATAAAAATAAGGATTCAAATGATGAAGTAGGAATGTTTAATGGGATACCTTTGGAGTTATCCATAAATCAAGCGTATTCAGAAGCGAAAATAAGTTCAAAAGATCTAAATATTCTAGAATTGTATGATCAAGGTCTCAATAGTTTTATTTCTATGGAAGCCGCAGGTATTTGCCCGAAAGGAGAAGCCATAGAATATATTTGTAATGGGGGAGGAACTATTGATAGTTCAGTGGCAATAAATACAGATGGTGGTAATATTGCTCGAGGTCATGCAGGAGGAGGAGCTAGTTTATATCAAATTATTGAAATTGTAAAACAGCTTCAAGGAAGAGCTTCTGGTATGCAAATAAAGAAGCGGCAATATGGTTTATCAACTGTGATAGGCGGAGCATATGCGACAGCTGCTGCTATTGTTTTAAAAAATGAGGAGTATTAAATGTTTTCTAATGAACAAATATCAAATCCTACTATTGAATCATCTCTTAAAGACTGGAGAGAGCAAGGAGGCTTAACTCGGTTAGAAGGAAGTAAATGTCCTCACTGTGACGAATTATTTTATCCAAGAAGATTTGTCTGCCCTTATTGCTTTTGTAGATCTTTAAAGACCTACAAATTTTCTGGTATGGGGAAGATAAAAAATATTGAAATAAATTCAATTTCGCAAGTTGCTGTTATCGGTTATAGAGAGATTAGTCCCAGATATTTATCAGTAATAGAATTAGCAGAAGGAGTAGATGTATTAGGAGAAATAATAGAATGTTCAGAGATTGAAAGTATTCATAGTCTGATTGGCCGTGAAGTTATGTCAGTTGTTAGAAAACAATCACGTTCCGGAAATACTAGTTGGAAATACGGATATAAATTTAAATTGAAAGAAGGATAAATAAGAATGAATAAAGAACTATCTAGTTTACAACAATCAATTATTTTGAATCAGCAACTACAGCCTGATAATGCTTCTTACAATTTACCTTATCTTTGGAAACTGACAGGTCAAGTAAAAGTTAATAAATTATATGCTTCGCTGATGAATACATTCAATAATCATGCTGTCTACCATTCTTTTTTGAAAGATGGTGAATTAGTATATGATAGTAATACAAAATTTAGACCCAAAATAATCGAAATGACTTATCCTACTGATGAAGAATTTGAAATTGCTGTTATGGAACAAGCAAAAATATATGCTAATACTCCATTCAACAATAGCGTTTGGCCATTACAGCAAGCTATTATTTTTATTAATACTCGTGATTTTTCTGAAGAATATTTTCTTTTTATTAATGTGAGTCATTTGATTTGTGATATTTATAGTGCCTATGAAATAATAAATGAAATTAGTGATAGATATAATAATAAGGTAACTACCTTACTTGAGGAAAAGAAACCACTTTCTGTTAATAAAATAAGTGAAAAACGGGAACAACGAGCTAAGGATTACTTTAGTTCAAGGTTACCGTTAATAAGTTCATTAGAACAGCCTTCTTTGACAATCGAACATACATCTAATAGAAGAAACATTGATATAACTGTTTCCCGAAATGTTGTTACAAAGCTAATGAATTTGTCTAAGAAAACAGAATTTGAGGTATTACTTACTGCCTATACTATCTTACTTTCTAGTATAACATCACAACAAATTGTAACAATTGGCATTCCGCTTGCTAATAGACATCCTGAAGAAAGGCATTCTCATGGTTGCTTTGTTAATAATCTTCCATTGATTATTAATGTCGGAGAATCGGAACAGCTTCATGACTTATTACAAGATGTTAGCTTTAATTTGCATAATCTTTTAAGATTTCAGTCTTTTGATCTTCAATCTCATTTAAAAGAGTTAGTTGACAGTAGAGAAAACTATAAATTTATGAATAATTCAGTGACTCTCTATAAATATGAAGTTAATTTTGATTTTGATCATATAGCTTGTGAAAATATTATAGTTGAACAGACAAGCCCAATGTTTCCTTTAGCAATGGAGTTTGAAAATAGTAATGATAAAGTTATTGTTCATATTCAAACCAGTGGCCAGTATAGCCCTTACTTTATTGGTCGATATTTTAAAGATATTCTTTTAAGTATGGACTCTCTAACTAAAAGTATTCAAGATGATTTTGCGATGGGAAAAGAACTGAAAAATGAATTGATTGCATTAGAGAATGATAAAATAGAAGCTATCTTACCAGAAGATATTAATCGGTCTGTACTTGAACTATTTCATGATGAATGCACTTTACATCCTGACTCTCTTGCTGTTAGATATAAAGAAACTGAACTCACTTATAAAGAACTTGACGTTTTATCTACCAAAATAGCAAACAAACTGAGGACGATTGATTTAGAAAAAATCGTAGTATCAATGGAATCAGATTCTCGCTTAATTGCCATTATTTTAGGAGTATTTAAATCTGGGAAAATTTATGTGCCATTAGATAAGAATATGCCTGAACAGCGGAAAACTGTCATATTAGAGCAATTAGATAATTTTTTGGTCTTAACAGATTACAACAGTCCTATTTTTAATAGGCAAGCAAACTTAAATATAGACGATTTATTAGAAGATATTGAACACTACACTAATATAACAGAAGCCTCTATTAAAAATAATGAGGTTGCTTATATTATTTTTACATCTGGTTCAACGGGAGTACCCAAGGGTGTTGAAGTTAAACATAGTTCCTTATTTACTTTAATGAGTGACTGCAAAAAGAAATTAAAGAATCCTTTTGGGAAAAACTGGATTCTATTCCATTCATATGGGTTTGATTACTCTATTTTTGAAATTATGGCACCTGTCACTTCAGGAGGAACATTAAATATTGTTCCTACAAATATCAGAAAATTTCCTGATCGTTTTCGTAACCTTTTAATTGAGAATGATATTAATATTCTAACACAAACTCCATCAGCCTTTTTATCTTTACAAAAGGTTGATACATCTCTAGATAATTTCATTGAATCTTTAGAATATATCTTCATTGGTGGGGAAGATGTTAAATTTGCAGATTTATCTTTATGGTTTGATAAGTACGGCTATAAGCACCCAAAAGTATTTAATCTTTATGGTTTAACAGAAACAACGATTATTTCGACAGCCCATCAAATTTCGCAATATGATGTGGATAATAAAAAAAGAAATAATATTGGGAAATCCATTGATAATACTTTAGTTTATGTTAAAAATAAAAATAATAAGATGGTGTTACCAGGATTTGAAGGAGAACTAATTATTTCTGGTCCAGCTGTATCAAAAGGCTATTATAAGAATGAAGTAAAAACCAAAGAAGTATTTGATAAAAAGACAAATTCATTTAAAACAGGTGATTTAGTTAAAGTATTATTAAATGGAGAGTTACAATATATTAGCAGAATTGATAAACAGGTACAAGTCAGTGGACACAGAATAGAATTAGGCGAGATTGAAAGTGCCATTAATAGTTGTCAAAGTTGTGAAGAATCTTATGTCATGGCTCAAGATTTTGCTGCTGGAGATAGAAGATTAGTTGGTTATTATAGACTGTCCTCATATGGAAAGATAGAGGCAGATCTCATACGAAAAGAAATTAAAACAAAATTACCAGATTATATGGTCCCATCATTTTTTATAGAGGTTGAAGAATTTCCACTTAATACCAGCGGGAAGATAGATAGTTCAAAATTACCTCCAGTAAATGTAAAGAAAACACCAGAGCAACAAAAATCAGTTCCCTTTGTTGTTGACGAGGAAACAACTGTTTTAGCAAGTGTCAAAAATATTTGGAGTGATGTGCTAGGAACTAAAATAAATGGAGATGATAACTTTTTTGAAGTTGGAGGGACATCAGTTTTAATTACAGAAATATATTATAGGATGTTAAAAGAGTTTGAACTTTCAGAGAATGATATGACCATGATTGATTTATTTGATTATGTCACTCCAAGTGAAGTATCAAAATTTATTGAGAATATATTAAAGGAGAAATAAACAATGAAAAAATATGCAATTATTGGAATGGCAGGACGTTTCCCAGATGCTAATACTCCGACTCAATTTTTTGATAATTTGTTAAATGGTAAGTCGTCATTTCGAAAATTAAGTAATAAAGAAGTAGAAGAAAGTCCCTATTCTCAAGATGAACATTTTATTCCAGTGACTTCAACAATAGATAATGTTTATGATTTTGATATTGATCTCTTTAAAATGACTGCTGCCGAAGCAAGATTAACAGATCCTCAACAGCGTATTTTTTTAAAATGCTGTTATGAGGCTTTAGAAGATGCTTCGCAAGTAAATAGTAAAGACAGAATTGGTGTATTTGCTTCATCTGCACAAAGCTCTTATCTAATATCTAATATCTTTAGGAGTAAAGGCTTAAATATCAGATTTGACTACTCTACTTATATTGGAAATGAAACAGACTTTAATGCTACTCGTGTATCCTATAAGTTAAATTTAACAGGACCGTCTATGTCTGTGCAAAGTGGCTGTTCTTCAGCCCTTGTTGCACTAAATGAAGCCTGTCGCAATATGGATTCAGATACTTGTGATTTAGCCTTGGTAGGAGGCATTAGTATCACTTTTCCATTAGCTAGTGGCTATAGTTATAAAGAAGGAACCACTTTTTCTAGAAGCGGGCAACTCAGGGCTTTTGACAAAGATGCTGATGGTATGATTAAGGGAGATGGATGCGGAGTAGTTGTTATAAAACCTTATGACCGTGCATTATTGGATAATGATAATATTTATGCAGTGATTTCTGGTATTGGAATTAGCAATGATGGCAATAGTAAAGTTGGGTATACGGCTCCATCCATTCGTGGAGAACGTGCAGCTATCAAAGATGCTATTGCTTCTTCTAAAGTTGATCCTGAGTGTATTGATTATATAGAGGCTCACGGGACAGGAACCAAAATTGGAGATCCAATTGAAGTTAGAGCGTTGTCGCAAGCCTATCATTTCCAAAAGCCTCATAAAATAGGTTCGGTAAAATCTAATATTGGTCATCTAGATACAGCATCAGGAATTGTAGGATTGATTAAAGGAGCTCTAATACTAAAAAATAGTATTGTTCCAAAAAGTATTGGATTTACCTCAGAAAATCCTCAAGCTAATTTAGAAAGTTCTCATTTATTTGTAGACCCGCAAAACAACACTGAGCTTCCAAAAGATAAGAAAAACTATGTAGGTGTCTCCTCATTTGGTATAGGGGGTACAAATGTACATGTCATTTTAGAAAGTGATTTATCTGTGGAAAATGATAAAAAAGAAGAATTCAAAGAGTATGTCATTCAGATATCTGCTAAAAGTAAAAATAGTCTGGATAACTATAGGAATAAATTGGCCTCATTTCTAGAAGAGCACTCTGAACTTAACTTAATTGATGTTGTACGAACTTTAAATGAAGGTCGAAAACATTTTGAAAATAAGTATAATTTTGAAGCAGCTAGCATCCCAGAGTTAATTGAGAAATTATTTAATGGTGAAACTACCGATAAAAGTCCTAGCACTGTGCAAGAAGGAAGATTTATTTCACTGCCAACATACGCGTTTAATGAACAAAATTATTCCTTAATTCCGAATGGATCTTTGTTGAAAAAGACAAATAGCACTAGTGCTACGAAACCGAAAAATAGAGGCTTGACTGAGTCGGATATTATTTCTGACATTTGTAGTATTTGGGAAGACGAACTTGGAGAAGAGATTCTAGAGACAAGTGATTTCTTTGAATTAAATGGAGACTCACTAATTGCTGTAGGTTTAATTGATAGAATCAATAAAAAATTTGATGTTAAATTGGGTACAGATACTCTTCTGGATTACCCAACTCCAAGGGAATTAGCAGCTCATATTTTAAATGATTTCCAATACTCTGATCAATCTAATATTGATTTATCAAATGTATATTGCTTAAATAAAGGGCAAAAAGGATCGAAAAATTTATTTTTAATACATCCTGCAGGGGGCAGTATTTTTTGCTTTAAAGAATTATTTAAACATATTGACTTAGATTTTTTTAATATTTATGCTATTTCTTTCCCTCAAACTATTGACAGCAGGCTAAATATTACAGAACTCTCTAAAATATATATCCAACAAATAAGAAGTATACAACCTACAGGAAAATATCTTTTAGGAGGATACTCATTTGGAGGGAATGTAGCAATTGAAATGGCTAGAATATTGGAAAAAGATGGTTTTGAAGTTAAAAGAATTTACATGATAGATAGCTTAGTGCCAGAAGCATATCCTAAGAAGCAGCCTTCTGGAGATTCTTATTTAAAAATATTTCCTTTGGCATTAAGCTTTATGTCTGCTAAAACGACAGACTCTAATGTGGATTTAAGCTATATTGAGGATTACTCAAGTATTGAAGCTATAATCAATAGTATGAAAGAAAATAATGCTTTACCTAAGAGCTTTGATACGAATTATCTAAAAGATATCTTTGGTATTTGGGAAGCCAATCATATTGCTTTATTAAATCAATCAAAAGAAGTAGTGAACTCTGATATAACTGTATTTTCAGCAAAAGAAAATATGCCTGAAGAAATGTATATTAATATGAATATGAAGAAAACTGATGCTAAAGATTGGCAGAACTATACCTCGGGTCATGTAAATGTGATTAAAGTTTCGGGAAATCATTTTACAAGTATGAGTAATAGTGACAATTTAACTCGTTTAGCAGATATTTTCGAAAGCAACTTAGAGGAAATAATATCATTTTAGGGGTATGAGACTATTTTATATAAAATTACTGAACAAGCTTTAGAAGAGACCTTTGAATGTCTATCATTCTGCTTGGAGGTAGTAATTAGTGTTAACGGATAATAAAAGGCTGAAATAAAGAGAATTTGAACAAATTAAAAGCTCGCATCTTTAGGTCTGGATGTGAGCTGGTTATGGTTTCTACATTTTTAGCCTTTAAATAAGTTTAACAGCCAATGCTGTAGAGAGGGCATGATTTTATGCATGATGTAAAGATTTATGTATGATAAAAGCATGATTGGTATCAAATAGAAAATGAAAAAAATGTCTACTTTCCAGTAATGTAAAATAATGATGACCATAATTGGAATTTGAAGGATAACGGTATATATTCCTGGGACATATCCTTTATACTGAATACACATTCTAAAGTGAATCAAAAAGTGATAGGCATAGGCAATACAAAAACCTAGATAGAGTTCAGTGTTATGAGTTGCTTGGCAAATAGCTGAAATGATAAGCAATATAACGAATTCTTCTAATACTCCTATTGAAAAGGCAGAGCCATTATTAACTCGTCCAAAAAATTTCGCCGTTTTGTTTAAAGACTGAACTTTCTTACTATTCTTCCATAAAGGAACAAATATCATTTCTTCGAAATCGTGTAAGATAAAAAGTATCGGTAACATGAAATAATTAGATAATAGATTCATTTTTAACCCTCTTTCATTATTATTTTAAATCTAAAAGCATTATATACCTTCATATTTGTATTATCAAGCAGCTATCGCTATATGTTACAAATTAATGATTATGTCTCATTTATAAGCAGGAGGAAAGTAATGACAAGTAGAGTTTATGCTTCAAAAAAGGTAATTGCTGATACTTTTTTTAAAAAGCTTGAAAAAGATAATTTTAATGCAATAACCATTTCTGAAATAGTCGGAGAAGCTAATCTATCTAGAAGTACATTTTATCGCTACTTTAAAAATAAATATTCTATCGTCCAGTTTTTTATAGAAGATCTATTAGATGCTTATCTATTGGCTGTTGATGAAAGGGAAATAGAGGATTTTACCAGTTTATTGGTTATTTATTTTGAATTTTGGAAAAAGAATAAATACTATTTGGAGTTATTTAAAAGGCATAATTTATTGGACTTTGCTCTTGATATAGAGAGAAAGAAATTTCTTAAAGTATTGCCGTATTCTGATTTGCCATGGCATCATAACTCAAGTGAAAATGAGCTGTTTGCTGATTTGACAGTTATTGGCGGAGTGTGGAATATTTCCTTATATTGGTTAGAAAATGATTTTCAGCTAGAACCGGCAGATCTCGCAGAGGAAATTGTCAAAAGCTTATCCTCTTATAAAATTTTTATATAAAAAATTCAATAAAATAACGATAGAACTGGGATTGCTTCTGCTTCATTACTGTTTTGAAAAATATAAGGAAGATAAGAAGGACTACAAATGAAAAATGCTAATCTCTTATTAAGCGAGATTAGCATTTTTTAGTTTCATTTCTTATTTCCAAAAGATATCTTCAATTTTCATAATCGTATCAGCCACTTCTGAAGGGCTCTCTTTTAAACTGTTTTTGATCCAAGTTGAAATGATGGTTTCAAATGAAGCACAAAAAACTTGAATAATAATATCATTATCAACTCTAGTGTGCTCTTTTATTCTCTTTTTTAAAGCAGGATTATTATTGATTATATTTTTTATGAGATCCTGAACTTTTTTGGAAAAATGAACATGAGAAGCTTGAGAGATAGCTTTAAAGTGTTTAAAATCCAATTGGATATGTTCTAAAGCTTCTATAACTTTTTCTCTTTTGTCTAAGTTCCTTTGAGCAAGGATATTCCAAAATCTTTGTAAGGTTTCTTCACCAATAGTATAAGCTAAATCATCCTTATCAAGAAAGTGCTGATAAAAAGTACCACGGCTAACCCTTGCTTTCTTAGTAATATTGCCAACAGTTATTTTATGATATTCTTTTTCTAATAGTAAATCAATCAACGCTTCTTTTAAATGATCAATGCTGTGTGTCTGTCTTGTTTTACTCATTTTTCCCTTAATTTAACAACTTGTTCAATTTTGTTATGGCTATTTTGCCTATAATGTTATATTCTTTTTTATGAATTGTCAATAATATTATTAATAATTCTTTAAGAATAACTTTACAACCTATTAACGTTAAAGCTATTCATCTTGACATATTTTAATAAGAAAGGAAGACATCTTAATGTCAAATACAAGAAAAACTGTAGGTTTTATTGGTCTCATCTTGGCGATGTTTATGGGAGCTTTGGATGCGACTATTGTTAACATTGCTATCCCAGATATCATGGATGATTTGCATACAGGCTTGACGGATACTAGTTGGGTTGCTACCATTTACGTTTTAGCCATGTCAGTCTTTATTATTACGGTATCTAAGTTAGCAGATATTTATGGCCGTAAATTAGTCATGTTAATCGGGGTTGTTCTGTTTGGAGGCTTTTCATTTGCCTGTATGACTGCCAACTCTTTACTGCCTCTGATTATTTATCGTTTTTTCCAAGGGCTAGGCGGTGCCATTTTAACTCCGATTGTTTTACCAATGGGAATTGAATTATTTGGAAAGGAAAAAACAAGTCGTATTACAGCTGTTATGGGAGCCTTTGGGGCGCTGGCAGCAGCTGGTGGTCCGGTTATTGGCGGTGTTATCATTAATTGGACTAGTTATCGTTGGATTTTTGGTATCAATATTCCAATAGCGATTTTAGCATTCTTACTTATTTTAATTGGAACCAAGGAATCCTATGATAAGACTATTTCAAAAAGTATTGATTGGCTAGGAATGATTTTTTTGACGATCACATTAGGCGGTCTCGTTTTCGGGCTATTAGAAGGTAGAGAATATGGCTGGAGTTCTCAGATGATTGTATCAAGCTTTGTATCAAGTTTGATAGGTTTGATTCTTCTTATTTTCACTGAGAGAAAGGTTAAATCACCAATCATTGAGCTGACTTTATTTAAAGAAAAGACATTTACAGCATCTAGCATTGTTTATATGATTTTTGGCTTTGCCATTATTGTTCCGTCATTTGTTGTCAATTATTTCTTGCAAAATGTTCGCAATTACTCAGCTTTGCATTCGGCTTATTTAATAGTTCCAGCATCTTTAGCTATCGCAGTAAGCATGCCTTTAGCAACAAAAATGTATCAAAAAATTAGTGCCAAATTATTAATTGGTATTGGAATAGTTGTTACAGCAGGCGGTTTATTTATGCTGGGACTTGTTGAGTATGACACCCCTAAGAGCATTATCATTTGCTGCAATATTATTATCGGACTTGGACTTGGTTTTATGGCCATGTCACTGACCTCCTCAGTAAAATACTTACCCGTTACTAAAACAGGAATAGGTTCTGGTATTGTTAATGCTTCTAGATATATTGGACAAGCTCTAGGCATAGCCTTGCTGGTAACTATTTTAAATGGAAATATTAATACAGCAAAAACGAATATTAAAGATACGGCCTATCACCAAATTGACAGACATGTTTTATCATCAAAAGTAAAAAAAGTTGCACGTGAAGAGATTAAAGTTACTTTTAAAACGTCTAAAGATAGCACTAAGGTATCTGGTAAGCAACGCCACATGATTAAAAGAATTAAGAAGGCTGCGCGTGATACCAGTCAACTGCCTCAACCTAAAAAAGGAAGTGACTATCGTAAACTTTATAATGCCAATAAATTGTTAGTCAATGGTTCTGAAAAGCTTATCGCAACTATTCCGATTCCGCAAATCAAATTAGGCCTAACTACTTTGAGTGCAGGTCAAAAGAAAATGAGTTCAGCTATACAGTTATTAGCTCAGAAAAAAGAACTAACGGATTCCTTGCATGCTATTACTCAATCAAAAAATGATGAATTAAGCAAGGCCTTTGATCAAGTCTTTAATATTGGCGGTATTATTGTTTTAGTATGTATACCGCTTGCCTTTTTAACGGAAAGGAAGAGATCCGATGCATCAATCGAAAAGCAAGCTATTTAGCTTTTTGGCTAAAATATGATGTGCGCAACTAAGAGGACTTTAAGACTTTATCACTTTTTATCACTTTTTATATTGATAAAATAGTGAATATGATATCCTTTTTCTCTTCTAAAAACTCAAATATTCTTTTTCCTTATATCAAACGAGGCTGGGACAAGAGTCCATGGCCTCGTTTGATTTTTCTGAGTTAAATTAAAAAAAGCTTTTAAATAAAAGCCTTTAAACCGATAGTTGTCAGGACTGCCATAATGATTCCGGCTAAGATAACGCCTAAAACAACAGCCACTGGTTTTAAATTTCCAGTCCAGGACGCTGGCAGCGAGTGTTCCTGTCCAAGCTCCTGTCCCTGGAATAGGGATGCCCACAAAAAGCATAAGGGCAAGGAAAACACCTCTTTCTCCTGCTACCTTTTCTAATTTAGCACCGCCGCTGTGACCTTTTTTTAGACACCAAGTAAAAAACTTGCCAATAATTGGCTTGTCGGCTCCCCACTCTAAGACACGACGGGCAAAGAAAAAGATGATCGGAACAGGGAGCATATTTCCAATAACACCAATGGAGATCGCTTGCCACATAGGAATACCAGTAGTGATAGCGTAAGGGACAGCCCCTCTAAGCTCGATTAGCGGTACCATGGAAATAATAAATGTAATGAGATAATTCATTCAATCTAAGACCTCTCTTTTGTATTACAGTTCATTTTAGCTTATCTTTGGCAGAAAGACAAGCTGTAATATTCAAAAAAGTTTAGACTGTGCTTTTCATTTAAAAATAACCAAGATTTTGATATAATAAAAGTCAGTTATAGTCAAAGTGACTGGGAAGGAGTTGGAAGCATGACGTCAAAAAATACTTCAGACAGTATTGAAGAATATATTAAAAAAATCTTAGCTCAGTCAGGTTTTGCGGAAATCAAAAGAAGTGTTCTGGCAGATAATTTTAGTGTTGTTCCCAGTCAGATTAATTATGTCATTAAAACGCGTTTTACAGAAAGCCGTGGTTATGCCGTTGAAAGTAAACGTGGTGGTGGCGGTTATATTAGAATTGCTAAAATCCGTTTTTCAGACCAACATCAGATGCTTAATGATTTAGAAGCGACTATTGGTGAACAAATTAGCCAACAGGTTTTTACAGATATTATTCAGCTTCTCTTTGATGAGAACATTATTAGTGAGCGTGAAGGGAATATTATTTTGGCGAGTTCAGGAGAAGATGTTCTTGGGGATGAAAGTCCTAAAATTCGTGCCCGTATGCTTCACAAAATATTACAACGTTTAGATAGAAAAGGATACCATCTATGATTGATTACTCATTAAAAATGCAGGAAGTCTTTCGATTGGCGCAGTTTGAAGCGGCTCGTTTTGAAAGTTCCTATTTAGAAAGCTGGCATGTCCTTCTTGCAATGGTAGAAATTGATTCTTCAGTGGCTGGTCTGAGTTTTGCAGAGTTTGAAGCAGATGTTCGTTTTAAAGATTATCAGGCTGCTGCTATTTTGGCTATTGGTAAAAGACCCAAGACCCCAAGTCATGATATTAATCTTTTAGAACAATCGCATGCTTTACAACGAACTTTGGCTGAAGCCGCTGCTATTAGTCAGGTGACACATGCTAAAGAAGTTGGAACAGAACATGTTTTATTTGCCATGTTACTTAATCCTAATCTTTTAGCAACTCGTATCTTAGAGCTAGTTGGTTTTCAGGCCAAAGATGATGGAGAGTCCATCCGTCTTTTGGGTCTGCGAAAAGTGATTGAACGTTATGCTGGCTTTTCCAAAGAGGACATTAAGGCCATCTTTGAAATGCGTAAACCTAAAAAGGTCAAAAATAGCAGCAGCTTTTCTGATTTAATGAAGCCACCTAGCGTTACAGGTGAACTAGCTGATTTTACAAGGGATTTGACGGAGTTGGCAAGACAAGGTCGTTTAGAACCTGTTATTGGTCGTGAACAAGAAATCTCACGGATAGTTCAAATTTTAAGCCGTAAGACAAAAAATAACCCTGTTTTAGTTGGTGATGCTGGTGTTGGAAAGACTGCTTTGGCTTACGGCCTTGCTCAACGCATTGTGGATAGTGCTGTTCCTTTTGAATTGGCAGATATGAAAGTGCTAGAGCTCGACATGATGAGTGTTGTTGCAGGGACTCGTTTTCGTGGTGATTTTGAGGAACGAATGAATCAAATTATTGCAGACATTGAAGCTGATGGTCACATTGTTCTCTTCATTGATGAACTGCATACCATTATGGGTTCAGGCAGTGGTATTGACAGTACGTTGGATGCTGCTAATATTCTTAAACCAGCTTTAGCGCGCGGCAGTCTTAGAACGATTGGAGCGACTACTCAAGAGGAGTATCAAAAGCATATTGAAAAAGATGCCGCTCTTTCTCGTCGTTTTGCTAAGGTAACTATTGAAGAGCCAAGTGAAGAAGAAGCTTATCAGATCTTGCTTGGTTTAAAGAAAAGTTATGAAACTTATCATCATGTTATTATTTCTGATGCAGCCGTAATGGCGGCAGTCAAAGGAGCACATCGTTATTTAAGTGGTAAGAATTTACCTGATTCGGCTATCGATCTTTTAGATGAAGCCAGTGCAACTGTTCAAGGCTTAGTGAAAAAACAGGCACCAGCTTATTTGACAGATTTAGATCATGCTCTTATCAATAACGATTACCAATTAGCTAAGCGTTTGTTGAAAAAGGAGAAGAAGCCTCTGCTTAAGAAACGAGTTGAAGTCAAAGAAGAAGATATCCTAGCAACTCTCAGCAGACTTTCAGGCATTCCTGTCAGCAAACTCACACAGGCTGATAGTAAAAAATATCTTAATCTTGAAAGAGAATTGCATAAGCGTGTGATTGGTCAAGATGATGCGGTATCCAGCATTAGTCGTGCTATTCGCCGCAATCAATCTGGAATTCGGGTAGGCAAACGTCCCATTGGCTCTTTCATGTTTTTGGGACCGACAGGTGTTGGTAAAACAGAACTTGCTAAGGCTTTGGCAGAAGTGCTTTTTGATGATGAGTCGGCTCTTATTCGTTTTGATATGAGCGAATATATGGAAAAATTTGCAGCTTCTCGCCTTAATGGAGCTCCTCCGGGTTACGTGGGGTATGAAGAAGGCGGTGAGTTGACAGAAAAGGTTCGTAACAAACCTTACTCTGTACTTCTTTTTGATGAGGTGGAGAAAGCTCATCCAGATATTTTTAATATCTTACTTCAAGTACTTGATGATGGTGTTTTGACAGATAGCCGTGGTCGTAACGTTGATTTTTCAAATACGATTATTATCATGACCTCTAATTTGGGTGCGACTGCGCTTCGTGATGACAAAACCGTTGGTTTTGGAGCTAAAAGCTTTTCTCAGGATTATAAGGCTATGGAAAGTCGTATTTTAGAAGAATTGAAAAAGACTTATCGACCTGAATTCATTAATCGTATTGATGAAAAAGTTGTCTTTCATAATCTTGGTCAAGAAGACATACGCCATATTGTTAAAATTATGGTCGCTCCATTGATTGCCCATTTGGCTGAACAGGGAATTACACTTAAGTTTCAGCCTTCAGCATTGAAACATTTAGCTCTGGCAGGTTATGATGCTGAAATGGGGGCACGTCCTTTGCGTCGGACACTTCAGACAGAAGTGGAAGATAAGTTAGCAGAGCTTATTCTCTCAGGAAAACTAGCCAGTGGACAGACTCTGAAAATTGGTATCCAAAAAGAAAATTAAAATTTGATATTGTATAATCATCTAGTGCAGTTTTTCATAAATTTGTTAGCTCGCTTTATTCTACTTTAGTATCCCCAATATTAAAAGATTATAGAAAAATATCTCTTGTTTCTTTTGATTCAAGAGATATTTTTAATTTCAGCTTAATTTAATATGTGAATATATTTTCATGTCATGAAAATGAGATGAAATTTATGAAAAAGTGTTTTTTATTTAAATAAAGTTTCTAAAAATTAACAAAAATGATACAGTGTTTGTTATAAATTAGAATTATAATGTAATAATAACAAAGGAGGTTGTACTAATGGAAAATAAAGTTAGAAAAAAGATGTATAAGAAAGGGAAGTTTTGGGTTGTTGCTACTGTCACAACAGTTATGCTGACTGGAATTAGTCTTTCTTCAGTTCATGCGGATGAAGTCAGTTCGACGCAATCTTCTTCTGAATTGATTGAGGGCAATCAAACTCAAGAAAGTAAAATCACTACTTCATCGGCAGCAGAAAACCAGGTTCAGAGTGACGTCCAAGCAAGTCATTCTGTTCAGGAGACATCAGCAACAGATACAGTTGCAGCAATTGAAGATAGCACTCAAACGGCTGCAGTTGTAACAGCTAACAATGCTGACAAAGCAGAAGAAGGTAAATCTCAAGGACAGGTGTCTACAGCCGCTGCCTCTGATAAGACATCGGCTAGTACATCGGAAGTAGGTCAAACAAATGACAAAGCCAAAGCAAGTAAAGAAATCACTGCGACTACACCAGAGAACACAGTAGATGAATACGGTCTGACAGAACAAGCCCATAAAATTGCGACTGAAGCTGGTGTTGATTTAAGTAGTTTGACGCAACGGCAAATTGAAGCCCTCAATAAAGTTAAATTAACGAGTGATGCTCAAACCGGTCATCAAATGACTTACCAAGAGTTTGACAAGATAGCTCAAACGTTGATAGCTCAAGATGAACGCTATGCTATCCCTTATTTTAATGCAAAAGCGATAAAAAACATGAAAGCAGCTACAACACGTGATGCCCAAACGGGTCAAATAGCTGATTTGGATGTTTGGGATTCTTGGCCAGTTCAGGATGCTAAGACTGGTGAGGTCATTAATTGGAATGGTTATCAGCTTGTTGTCGCTATGATGGGGATTCCAAATACTAATGATAATCACATTTATCTTCTTTACAATAAATATGGGGATAATAACTTTGATCATTGGAAAAATGCAGGTTCTATCTTTGGTTATAATGAAACACCCCTAACTCAAGAATGGTCAGGTTCAGCTACCGTAAATGAAGATGGAAGTTTGCAGCTATTCTACACCAAGGTTGATACTAGTGATCAAAATAGTAATAATCAACGTTTAGCAACAGCGACTGTAAACCTTGGCTTTGATGACCAAGATGTTAGAATTCTGTCTGTTGAAAATGATAAAGTTTTGACGCCTGAAGGTGGAGATGGCTATCATTATCAAAGTTATCAACAATGGCGTTCAACCTTTACAGGGGCTGATAACATTGCTATGCGTGATCCACATGTCATTGAAGATGAGAAGGGAGATCGCTATCTTGTCTTTGAGGCAAGCACAGGTACAGAGAACTATCAAGGTGAAGATCAGATTTACAACTTTACTAACTATGGCGGCAGCTCTGCTTATAATGTTAAAAGTCTTTTTAGATTTTTAGATGATCAAGATATGTATAACCGTGCAAGTTGGGCCAATGCAGCTATTGGCATTTTAAAACTTAAGGGTGATAAAAAAACACCTGAGGTAGATCAATTTTACACGCCTTTACTAAGTTCAACAATGGTTTCGGATGAACTCGAACGACCAAATGTGGTTAAATTAGGAGATAAGTACTATCTTTTTACAGCTTCACGTCTTAATCACGGAAGTAACAACGATGCTTGGAATAAAGCAAATGAAGTTGTTGGTGATAATGTCGTTATGCTAGGTTATGTTTCTGATCAATTGACTAACGGCTACAAACCCTTAAATAATAGTGGTGTGGTTTTAACAGCTTCAGTTCCAGCAGATTGGCGAACGGCGACTTACTCTTATTATGCTGTTCCAGTAACTGGATCATCTGATACCCTGTTAATGACGGCTTATATGACCAATCGTAATGAAGTCGCAGGTAAAGGTAAGAATTCAACCTGGGCACCTAGTTTCCTCATTCAGGTCTTGCCAGATGGAACGACAAAAGTTTTAGCAGAAATGACGCAACAAGGAGATTGGATTTGGGATGAATCGAGTCGCACGACAGACACTGTTGGCACGCTGGATACAGCCTATCTTCCAGGTGAAAATGATGGTTATATTGATTGGAATGTTATTGGCGGCTACGGCTTGAAACCACATACACCGGGGCAATATCAACCAACCGTTCCATCAACACCAAATCATGTAGATGATGTTATTTCTTTTGAAGTCTCTTTTGACGGCCATCTCGTTATTAAATCTGTCAAAGTAAATAATAACGACTCCGCCGGTCAAAATGGTCAATCAGGAAATTCAAACGGGTCTCTTAATGTTTCCTTTAATGTCTCTGCGGGCGGAAATATTTCTGTCAAATCTACTCAAAAATCAATTAATAAAACGAAAGAAACAAAGAAAGCTCATCATGTTTCAACAAAAAAGAAACAGAAAAAAGGAAATTCTTTCTTTACAGCTTTATTAGCTCTTTTCAGTGCTTTCTGCGTAAGCATTGGTTTTAAATAAAGCACTTCTCTTCTTTCTCTCTAATACATATAACAAAAGACTTTATAATATCTATAGTGGGTGAATTCCCTCTGAGGATTTATAGGGTCTTTTTGATTGCATGCAAAAACCCTCATAGGTTAGACCTTTTATCTAACTTGTGAGGTGCAGCTCAGTAAATTCTTTTGTACTTTTAATTATTCAAGTTTACGCAGAGTCGCTAACCTTCAAGGGGCATAAAATTTCCTACAATTAATCCAATGATTCGAGGATTTTCATCATAAGGGGCAAATTTATCGGCGTATTTCTTGTTGAGGGAAACAAGGCGAAGCCCTTTTTCTTCACGGTAGACTTTTTTTATATAGGTTTGCCCATCCCAATCAATCGCATAAATGGCGCCATCATAATCAAATCCTGTTTGTTTGATAAGGGCAACTTCACCATTGAGAAAAATAGGTTCCATTGAATCTCCAAAGATCCAAGACGCAAAATCGTGATCGATTTCTTCATCATAAAAAACGGTATCAAAATTGCCGTCACCAAAATAGGAATAGCCTGTACCTGCTGATAATTTTTCGTAAACTCTGTAGGGATAACGTTTATTTTTCATTAGATTCCTTTCCTTATCTTGTTGTTCGAGTAAATGCTGTGAGTATTTTAAGGTTTTTGTTTTATTGTTTTCATTTAAGCGGGTATAAACTTCGACAATATCGTGCTGTGATAAAAAGTAAGCAGAATCCACCTCTAATAATTGAGCTAATTTATTTAAGTTTTTTGATTTGGTTTTGTTTTGCCAATTTCCCAGTTAAAATAAGAAGGTCGGCTAATTCCTAATTTGTCAGCTGTTTGTGCTTGCGAAAGACCAAGTTTTTTTCGTCGTTCTTTTAATTTTTGACTTGAAAACATATACTCTCCTTAATTAGTTTATAAACTAATTATGAGTTTATCATTTTTAACTAGTAAAAGCAAGTATGAGTTTCATTTGTATCATTGTTTTGCCTAATTAACACTTTAAATTGAAATTCAGAGCTTTTTTATAAAAAACTTCGAAATAACCTTGCAATAAAAAGGTTTATTTGTTATACTGATTTGGTGCTGTAAAAATCAGCTTTTAGCTTTGATACAAGAGGTTGCGACACGCTCGGTTGCATTGCCACGCAAAAGCTTGTCGGTTTTCTTGTGGAGCTAGCCTATTATTTTAAATAGACGAGAGGAGAAAAGATGGCAAACAAAAAAATCCGTATCCGTTTGAAAGCTTACGAACACCGTACACTTGACACAGCGGCAGAAAAAATCGTGGAAACAGCGACTCGTACAGGTGCAAGCGTTGCTGGTCCTGTGCCACTTCCAACTGAACGCAGTCTTTACACAGTTATTCGTGCGACTCATAAATACAAAGATTCTCGCGAACAATTTGAGATGCGTACTCACAAACGTCTGATTGATATTGTGAATCCAACGCAAAAAACAGTTGATGCGCTTATGAAGCTTGATCTTCCAAGTGGTGTAAACGTAGAGATTAAACTTTAATCAGATATTAAGAACCAGTTCAAGCGGAATTGAACACGGGCTAAACTCTACGTAAAAAGATAAAATCGCTTAGGCTCGTCGAGTCGTCATCGATTTTCCTATGTTTACATTGAGTTTGACGCCCTTAGTATCTTAATTTTGAGCACAAAAACGCTCGTTAAAAACTTTTTGAGCCTAAAAAACGCTCATAAAAAACTTTTTAAATAATTAAGTAAAGGAAATATTTTCTCATGACAAAAGGAATCTTAGGGAAAAAAGTGGGAATGACTCAAATCTTCACTGAATCTGGTGAATTTATCCCTGTTACTGTCATCGAAGCAACTCCAAATGTTGTGCTTCAAGTTAAGACTCTTGAAACAGACGGTTACGAAGCAGTTCAAGTTGGTTTTGATGATAAACGTGAAGTGCTGAGCAACAAACCTGCCAAAGGCCATGTGGCAAAAGCCGACACAGCTCCTAAGCGCTTCATTCGTGAATTTAAAAACATTGAAGGTTTAGAAGTTGGACAAGAAATTACAGTCGAACAATTCGAGGCTGGTGATGTTGTTGATGTTACTGGTACAACTAAAGGTAAAGGTTTCCAAGGTGCTATTAAACGCCATGGTCAATCACGTGGTCCTATGGCTCACGGTTCTCGTTATCATCGCCGTCCAGGTTCAATGGGACCTGTAGCACCTAACCGTGTATTCAAAGGTAAAACCTTGCTGGACGTATGGGGGGTAACCGCGTGACGATTCAAAACCTTGAAGTCGTTCAAGTTGTTCCAGAAAAAATGTTATCCTTATCAAGGGTAATGTGCCAGGTGCTAAGAAGTCTCTTATCATCATCAAATCAGCAGTTAAAGCTGCTAAATAATAAAGAAAGGGGAAATCAGTTAACATGGCAAACGTAAAACTATTTGACCAAACTGGTAAAGAAGCTGGTGAAGTAACACTTAACGACGCTATCTTCGGTATCGAACCAAATGAATCAGTAGTATTTGATGTTATTATTAGTCAACGTGCTAATCTTCGCCAAGGTACTCACGCGGTTAAAAATCGTTCAGCAGTATCAGGTGGTGGACGTAAACCATGGCGTCAAAAAGGAACTGGACGTGCACGTCAAGGTTCTATCCGCGCACCGCAATGGCGTGGTGGTGGTGTTGTTTTTGGACCAACTCCACGTTCATATGGCTATAAACTTCCACAAAAAGTTCGCCGCCTCGCCTTAAAGTCAGTTTATTCAGCAAAAGTTGCTGATGAAAAATTTGTAGCTGTAGATGCTCTTTCTTTTGAAGCTCCAAAAACCAAAGAATTTGCTACAGTACTTGCTGCACTTAATGTTGATTCAAAAGTACTTGTTATTCTTGAAGAAGGCAATCAAGCTGCTGAGTTGTCAGCTCGTAATCTTCCAAATGTAAAAGTTGCTACCGCAGCAACTGCAAGTGTTCTTGATATCGTAAACAGCGACAAACTTCTTGTTACTAAAGAAGCAATCTCTAATATCGAGGAGGTTCTTGCATAATGAATTTGTACGATGTAATCAAAAAACCTGTTGTTACTGAAAAATCAATGCATGCTCTTGAAGAAGGTAAGTATACATTTGAGGTTGACACTCGTGCTCATAAACTTTTAATTAAACAAGCTGTTGAAGCAGCTTTTGATGGTGTCAAAGTGGCGAGTGTCCGTACAGTAAACGTAAAACCAAAGCAAAAGCGTGTTGGTCGTTATACAGGTTTCACAAGTAAAACGAAAAAAGCTATCATCACTCTTACAGCTGATTCTAAGACAATTGACTTGTTTGCAGCTGCTGAGGCAGAATAATCTAAGGAGGAAATAACGTGGGTATTAAAGTTTACAAACCAACGACAAATGGCCGTCGTAATATGACTTCTTTGGATTTCGCTGAAATTACTACAAGCACACCTGAGAAATCGTTGCTTGTTTCATTGAAAAACAAGGCTGGTCGTAACAATAACGGTCGCATTACTGTTCGTCATCAAGGCGGCGGACACAAGCGTCATTACCGTCTGATTGATTTCAAGCGTAATAAAGATGGCGTTGAAGCAGTCGTTAAGACTATTGAATACGATCCAAATCGCTCAGCTAACATTGCGCTTATTCACTATACTGATGGTGTCAAATCTTATATTGTTGCTCCAAAAGGTCTTGAAGTAGGCCAACGTATCATTTCGGGCCCTGAAGCTGATATCAAAGTGGGGAATGCTCTTCCGCTTGCTAATATTCCAGTTGGTACATTTATACATAATATCGAATTGAAACCAGGTAAAGGTGCTGAACTTATCCGCGCAGCTGGAGCTTCTGCTCAAGTGCTTGGACAAGAAGGAAAGTACA
The DNA here is from genome assembly GCF_002355215.1 of Streptococcus troglodytae. Lineage (NCBI taxonomy): Bacteria > Bacillati > Bacillota > Bacilli > Lactobacillales > Streptococcaceae > Streptococcus > Streptococcus troglodytae. Next base: position 1,914,937 of record NZ_AP014612.1, on the reverse strand, counting down.
TTCTTGTTCGTCTGCAATCAGGTGAAGTTCGTATGGTTCTTGGTACTTGTCGTGCTACAGTTGGTGTTGTTGGAAATGAACAACATGGACTCGTTAATCTTGGGAAAGCAGGACGCAGCCGTTGGAAGGGTATTCGTCCAACAGTCCGTGGTTCTGTAATGAACCCTAACGATCACCCACACGGTGGTGGTGAAGGCAAGGCACCGGTTGGACGTAAAGCGCCATCTACTCCTTGGGGTAAACCTGCGCTTGGTCTTAAAACACGTAACAAGAAAGCTAAATCTAACAAACTTATTATTCGTCGTCGTAACGAAAAATAGATTAATCACTTAAAAACTTAAACATCCGCCAGCTCGGTAATCTGTATTTTTAATACAGATAGGTCGCTGTGGTACTATATTTAAAGGAGAAAATTACAAAATGGGACGTAGTCTTAAAAAAGGCCCTTTCGTCGATGAGCATTTGATGAAAAAAATCGAGGCTCAAGCTAATGACGAAAAGAAAAAAGTAATTAAAACTTGGTCACGTCGTTCAACGATTTTCCCAAGTTTCATTGGATACACAATCGCAGTTTATGACGGACGTAAACATGTTCCTGTTTACATTCAAGAGGACATGGTAGGTCACAAGCTTGGTGAATTTGCACCGACTCGTACTTACAAAGGTCACGCAACTGATGATAAGAAAACACGTCGTTAATTAGGAGGAGGACACAATGGCAGAAATTACTTCAGCTAAAGCAATGGCTCGTACAGTCCGTGTTTCACCTCGTAAAACACGTCTTGTGCTTGATCTTATTCGTGGTAAGAACGTTGCTGACGCAATCGCAATCTTGAAATTCACTCCAAACAAAGCTGCTCGTATTGTTGAGAAAACTCTTAACTCTGCTGTCGCAAATGCAGAAAATAACTTTGGTTTGGAAAAAGCTAATTTGGTCGTATCTGAAACATTCGCAAACGAAGGACCAACGATGAAACGTTTCCGTCCGCGTGCGAAGGGTTCAGCTTCACCAATCAATAAACGTACAACTCACGTTACTGTAGTTGTAGAAGAAAAATAAGGAGGTAAAATCGTGGGTCAAAAAGTACATCCAATTGGTATGCGTGTCGGTATCATTCGTGATTGGGATGCAAAATGGTATGCTGAAAAAGAATACGCGGATTACCTTCATGAAGATCTCGCAATCCGTAAATTCATTCAAAAAGAGTTGGCTGACGCTGCAGTTTCAACTATTGAAATTGAACGTGCAGTCAATAAGGTAAATGTTTCCCTTCATACTGCAAAACCTGGTATGGTTATCGGTAAAGGCGGAGCAAATGTTGATGCTCTTCGTACTCAACTTAACAAATTGACTGGAAAACAAGTTCACATTAATATTGTTGAGATCAAATCTCCAGATCTTGATGCTCACCTTGTTGGTGAAAATATTGCTCGTCAGCTTGAGCAACGTGTTGCTTTCCGTCGTGCTCAAAAACAAGCAATCCAACGCACTATGCGTGCAGGAGCTAAAGGAATTAAAACTCAAGTATCGGGTCGTTTAAATGGTGCGGACATCGCACGTAGCGAAGGATATTCAGAAGGAACTGTTCCACTTCACACACTTCGTGCGGATATCGATTATGCTTGGGAAGAAGCTGATACGACTTATGGTAAGCTTGGTGTTAAAGTTTGGATTTACCGTGGCGAAATTCTTCCAGCTCGTAAAAACACTAAAGGAGGGAAATAACAAATGTTAGTACCTAAACGTGTTAAGCACCGTCGTGAATTCCGTGGAAAAATGCGTGGTGAAGCTAAAGGTGGTAAGAAAGTAGCTTTTGGAGAATATGGTCTGCAAGCTACAACTAGCCACTGGATTACTAATCGTCAAATTGAGGCTGCTCGTATCGCTATGACGCGTTACATGAAACGTGGTGGTAAAGTTTGGATTAAAATCTTTCCTCATAAGTCCTACACTGCTAAGGCTATCGGTGTACGTATGGGATCTGGGAAAGGTGCTCCAGAAGGCTGGGTTGCACCAGTTAAACGTGGAAAAATCATGTTTGAAATTGCTGATGTTCCAGAAGAAGTTGCCCGTGAAGCTCTTCGCCTTGCAAGCCACAAATTACCAGTTAAAACTAAATTCGTAAAACGTGAAGCAGAATAAGGAGAAAACATGAAACTTCAAGAAATTAAAGATTTTGTTAAAGAGCTTCGTGGTCTTTCTCAAGAAGAACTTGCTAAGAAAGAAAACGAACTTAAGAAAGAACTTTTCGATCTTCGTTTCCAAGCTGCAGCAGGTCAACTTGATCAAACTGCCCGTTTGAACGAAGTGAAAAAGCAAATTGCCCGTGTTAAAACCGTGCAAGCAGAAATGAAAGAATAGATTGGGAAAGGAGAAATCTAATGGAACGTAAACAACGTAGAACGCTAGTTGGTCGTGTTGTGTCTGATAAAATGGACAAAACAATCACAGTTGTAGTTGAAACCAAACGTAACCACCCAGTCTATGGTAAACGTATTAACTACTCTAAGAAATATAAGGCTCATGATGAAAACAATACTGCAAAAGCAGGCGATATTGTTCGTATCATGGAAACTCGTCCGCTTTCAGCAACAAAACGTTTTCGTCTTGTTGAAGTGGTTGAAGAAGCTGTCATTATTTAATTAAGCCTGAAAGGAGAAAAACTTAAATGATTCAATCAGAAAGTCGTTTAAAAGTCGCTGACAACAGTGGTGCCCGCGAAATCCTGACTATCAAAGTTCTTGGCGGTTCAGGTCGTAAGTTCGCGAACATCGGTGATGTCATCGTTGCTTCAGTAAAACAAGCTACTCCTGGTGGTGCGGTTAAAAAAGGTGATGTGGTGAAAGCCGTTATTGTTCGTACTAAATCAGGTGCTCGTCGTGCTGATGGTTCATACATCAAATTTGATGAGAATGCAGCTGTTATTATCCGTGATGATAAAACACCTCGCGGAACTCGTATCTTTGGTCCTGTTGCTCGTGAATTGCGTGAAGGTAACTTCATGAAGATCGTGTCATTGGCGCCAGAAGTACTTTAATTTAAAACTCACAAACAAATAGTACTCAAAAAAATCAAAGTTAGACAATAAGAAGCTCTAACGATAGATAATGAGTATAGTCCCCTGATTTTGTCAGGGTGCCTCAGGGCGTAAGAAAGAATAGGAGAAAATCTTAATGTTTGTAAAAAAAGGCGATAAAGTTCGCGTTATTGCTGGAAAGGACAAAGGTGTTGAAGCTGTAGTTCTTAAAGCTTTTCCAAAAATTAATAAAGTTGTTGTTGAAGGTGTAGCCATTGTTAAAAAACACCAAAAACCTAACAATGAGAACCCTCAAGGTGCTATCGTGGAAAAGGAAGCGCCTATCCATGTATCAAACGTACAAGTTCTTGATAAAAATGGAGTTGCGGGTCGTGTTGGCTATAAATTTGTTGATGGTAAAAAATTCGTTACAACAAAAAATCAGGCGAAGTACTTGATTAATCACGAAGGAAAGGAGAAGTATAATGGCAAATCGCTTAAAAGAAAAATATCTTAATGAAGTAGTTCCTGCATTGACAGAAAAATTTAATTACACATCTGTAATGGCCGTTCCTAAGGTTGATAAAATCGTCCTTAACATGGGTGTTGGTGATGCTGTGTCAAATGCAAAAAATCTTGAAAAAGCAGCTGCTGAATTGGCGCTTATTTCAGGTCAAAAACCACTTATTACTAAAGCTAAGAAATCAATCGCCGGCTTCCGTCTTCGTGAAGGTGTTGCTATCGGTGCGAAAGTTACTCTTCGCGGTCAACGCATGTATGAATTCTTAGATAAATTGGTGACAGTTTCACTTCCACGTGTCCGTGACTTCCACGGAGTTCCGACAAAATCGTTTGATGGACGCGGTAATTACACACTTGGTGTGAAAGAACAATTGATTTTCCCAGAAATTAACTTTGATAATGTTGATAAAGTTCGTGGTCTTGATATTGTTATCGTTACAACTGCTAATACTGATGAAGAATCGCGTGAATTGCTTACAGGCCTTGGAATGCCTTTCGCAAAATAATTAAGGAGGTTTAAATTGGCTAAAAAATCTATGGTTGCTAAGAGCAAACGCCCTGCAAAATTTTCTACGCAAGCTTACACTCGTTGTGAAAAATGTGGTCGACCACACTCTGTTTACCGCAAATTTAAACTTTGTCGTGTTTGCTTCCGTGAATTAGCATACAAAGGACAAATTCCGGGCGTAACAAAAGCTTCTTGGTAGTTTGAAAAGAGCTTTCAGCTTTTTTCAAACTTATCGGCGAACATTAGCGAGCCAAGACTGATACTTTTCGTTAGGGTGAAAAGATTGATAAGTGGTTAGCTTATCAATCAAAGAAAGTTTTGAGGTTATAGGTTCAAAACCTAGTCATGAAACGCTGTAGGCGGTTGCTGATATCTTTTATCATTCTAAAAAAGTATCAAAAGAAAAATAACTAGCAAGTGAATGATTCAAACTACTAGTAAAAGGAGAAAAATTAATGGTTATGACTGATCCGATTGCAGACTTCTTAACTCGTATTCGTAATGCTAATCAAGCAAATCACAGCGTAGTTGAAGCTCCTGCATCAAATATCAAAAAAGGAATTGCTGAAATCCTTAAGCATGAAGGTTTTGTAAAAAATGTTGAAGTTATTGAAGATGACAAACAGGGTATCATCCGTATCTTTCTTAAATATGGTCAAAATGGTGAAAAAGTTATCACTGGCTTAAAACGTATTTCAAAACCAGGTCTTCGTGTCTATACAAAACGCGAAGATGTTCCAAAAGTTCTCAATGGACTTGGAATTGCAATTATTTCAACTTCTGAAGGTCTTTTGACTGATAGAGAAGCCCGACAAAAAATATTGGCGGAGAAGTTATTGCTTACGTTTGGTAATATTAAGATACAAAGCTTGTAAAGGACAAAGCAAATTAGTAAGTTGGAGCAGTTTGTTTACAAAAAAGCCAACTTATCTATTTTGCACAGTATCTTGAAAACGTAATGGATAAACAACTATACTCATTTGAACATAGGCTAAAGCCTGTGTGAAAAAGACAAACTTTCCTAGGAACCTGTGTTTCTTTGTTAAGTTACCTATTTTCACCTTAGCTTTTGACGCCCTTTGTATCATGAGTACCCCGTGAAAACTAGTCGCTCAGGCGGCTTGATAATTTAACAGGAGAAAAATAAATATGTCACGTATTGGTAATAAAGTAATTACGTTGCCTGCTGGTGTAGAAGTCACTAATAAAGATAATGTTGTTACTGTAAAAGGCCCTAAAGGAGAGCTTACACGTGAGTTCCCGAAAGTTATTGAAATTAAAATTGAAGGAACAGAAGTAACACTTCATCGTCCAAATGATTCCAAAGAAATGAAAACAATCCATGGTACAGCTCGTGCTAACTTAAACAACATGGTTGTTGGCGTTTCTGAAGGGTTCAAAAAGGAACTTGAAATGCGCGGGGTTGGTTACCGTGCTCAACTTCAAGGGAAGAAGCTTGTTCTTTCAGTCGGTAAATCTCATCCAGATGAAGTTGAGGCTCCAGAAGGTATTACGTTTGAAGTACCAACTGCTACAGCCATCGTTGTTAATGGAATTAATAAAGAGGTTGTTGGTCAGACAGCAGCTTATATTCGTGGTCTTCGTGTTCCAGAACCTTATAAAGGTAAAGGAATTCGTTACGCTGGTGAGTATGTACGCCGTAAAGAAGGTAAAACAGGTAAATAAGATTGATCTAATAGTGTTTGTCTATTTTACAAACACTATTAGATCATCCTTGTCAATTTGACAATTATAAAATTTAAGAGGTGAAAATTGTGATTTCGAAACCAGATAAAAATAAAATCCGCCAAAAACGCCATCGTCGTGTTCGCGGAAAACTCTCTGGAACTGCTGATCGCCCACGTTTGAACATTTTCCGTTCTAATACAGGCATCTACGCTCAAGTGATTGATGACGTAGCGGGTGTAACGCTCGCAAGTGCTTCAACTCTTGACAAAGAAGTTTCAAAAGGGACTAAAACTGAACAAGCCGTTGTTGTTGGTAAACTCGTTGCTGAACGCGCAGTAGCTAAAGGTATTTCTGAAGTGGTGTTTGACCGCGGTGGATATCTCTATCACGGACGTGTTAAGGCCTTGGCTGATGCAGCTCGTGAAAACGGATTGAAATTCTAATAGGGAGGACACTTAATAATGGCATTTAAAGATAATGCAGTAGAACTTGAAGAACGCGTTGTTGCGATTAACCGTGTTACAAAAGTTGTTAAGGGTGGACGTCGTCTTCGCTTTGCTGCTCTTGTAGTTGTTGGTGATCGTAATGGCCGTGTTGGTTTTGGTACTGGTAAAGCTCAAGAAGTACCAGAAGCTATTCGTAAAGCGGTAGAAGCTGCTAAGAAAAACATGATTGAGGTACCAATGGTTGGCACAACGATTCCTCACGAAGTTCGTTCAGAATTTGGTGGTGCTCGTGTCTTGTTGAAGCCAGCAGTAGAAGGTGCTGGTGTTGCTGCTGGCGGTGCTGTTCGTGCTGTTGTTGAATTAGCCGGTGTAGCAGATATTACATCAAAATCACTAGGTTCAAATACTCCAATCAACATTGTTCGTGCAACTGTTGAAGGATTGAAACAGCTTAAACGTGCTGAAGAAGTTGCTTCACTTCGCGGTGTTTCAGTCTCTGATTTAGCATAAGAAAGGAGAAGTCATGGCACAGATTAAAATTACTTTGACTAAGTCTCCAATCGGTCGCATTCCTGCACAACGTAAAACAGTTGTTGCCCTTGGACTTGGTAAATTAAATAGCTCAGTTATCAAAGAAGATAACGCTGCCATTCGTGGTATGGTTAATGCAGTTTCACATTTGGTAACTGTAGAAGATGTCAAGTAAGCAGAAAGTTAATTGAGTCTTGCAAGTAAGATAGGTTGATAGGAGCTTGAGCGAATAAGCTCTTTGCAAATCCTGAAAGCTTGATTTTTGACACAGTTGCTTTCTTGAAAGGTAGGCAAGTCTGATTTAATCAGTAGATAATCAGTGACTTGTATCTTATAGGTTTAAGTCGCTTTGTGTCTGACACTTGGCGGCTTAAAAGCAATAAACATTCGTATAGGCGAGTTTTTATAGGGAACACCTTCTCCCCTATAAAGGCGCTAGCATTTTACAAATAAGGAGAAACTATAAAATGAAACTTCATGAACTTAAACCTGCTCAAGGTTCTCGTAAAGCTCGTAACCGTGTGGGTCGTGGCTCATCTTCTGGTAATGGTAAGACTGCAGGTCGTGGACAAAAAGGGCAAAAAGCTCGTAGTGGAGGTAATATCCGTCCGGGCTTTGAAGGTGGACAAACGCCACTCTTCCGTCGTCTTCCAAAACGTGGTTTTACTAATATCAATGCTAAAGAGTATGCATTGGTTAATCTTGATCAGTTAAATGTCTTTGAAGATGGTGCAGAAGTAACGCCAGTTGTTCTTGTTGAAGCTGGTATCGTAAAAGCTGAAAAATCAGGAGTTAAAATTCTTGGTAATGGCGAATTAACTAAAAAATTAACTGTTAAGGCAGCTAAGTTCTCAAAATCTGCTGAAGCAGCCATCATTGCTAAAGGTGGTTCAATCGAGGTGATCTAATGTTTTTTAGACTTTTAAAAGACGCCCTAAAGGTGAAAAGTGTTAGAAAAAAGATTTTCTTTACTATTTTTATCATCTTTGTATTTCGTGTTGGTACACACATTACCGTACCAGGCATCAATGCTAAAAGTCTTGAACAACTAAGTGATCTACCATTTTTAAATATGCTTAACCTTGTTAGTGGTAATGCTATGAGTAACTTTTCCGTTTTTTCCATGGGGGTTAGTCCTTATATTACCGCTTCCATTGTTGTTCAACTTTTACAAATGGATATATTACCTAAGTTTGTTGAATGGGGAAAACAAGGGGAAGTCGGGCGTCGTAAGCTGAATCAAGCAACACGCTATATTTCACTGGTCCTTGCCTTTTTTCAATCTATTGGTATTACAGCAGGATTTAGTGCTCTATCAAGTGTTTCTCTTGTGAAGACACCAAATGTCCAGACATTTCTTTTAATTGGTGCTATTTTAACCGCAGGAAGTGTGATTGTGACTTGGCTAGGAGATCAGATTTCGGATAAAGGTTTTGGTAATGGTGTTTCAATGATTATCTTTGCAGGAATTATTTCATCTATACCAGGGACCATCAAATCCGTTTATGAAGATTATTTTGTCAATATCCGTTCAAGCGAAATGAAAAATTCCTTTATTTTGTGGGACTTTTGATTTTAGCTAGTCTCATCATTATTTTCTTTACAACTTTTGTCCAACAAGCAGAATATAAGATTCCAATCCAATATACTAAGTTGGCGCAAGGTGCTCCGACGAATTCTTATCTTCCTTTGAAGATAAATCCAGCTGGAGTTATTCCTGTTATTTTTGCAAGTTCTATTACAACTATTCCAAGTACTATTTTGCCATTTTTCCAACATGGTCGTGATATTCCTTGGATGACAACCTTGCAAGAATGGCTTTCTTATACCAATCCAACAGGAATGGCAGTCTATGCTGTTCTCATTGTACTTTTCTCATTCTTTTATACTTTTGTGCAAGTCAACCCTGAAAAGACAGCAGAGAATTTACAAAAAAATGCTTCGTATATTCCTAGTGTTCGACCCGGTCGTGAAACAGAGGAATACCTTTCATCACTTCTGAAAAAATTGGCAACGATTGGTTCCATTTTCTTGGCTTTTGTTGCTTTGAGTCCAATTGTAGCTCAACAACAATTTGATTTGTCATCAAGTGTTGCTTTAGGAGGTACCAGTCTTTTGATTGTTATTTCTACAGGCATTGAAGGAATGAAGCAATTGGAAGGTTATCTGTTGAAGAGAAAATATGTTGGTTTTATGAATGTTACAGAATAGAATATAAAGCGATAGAATTTCTTAAACTTTGTAGCAAGGCGTTATCAAGCGCAGAAGTCATTGTTTTGATAAGAAGGAATTTCTATAAAAGTAATGGCTATGCGGGGGTAGGACAGTAAATTCAATGATTTGATTTCTTTGGATTTTGGTCTTACTCCCTTCTATTTTGTTTTTTGATAAGTTTGCCAATCTGGTAGATTTATTTAAAAATAAAATTAAGGAGAATATCATGAATCTTTTAATCATGGGGTTGCCAGGTGCTGGCAAAGGAACTCAGGCGGCTAAGATTGTTGAAAAGTTTGGTCTTGCTCATATTTCAACAGGAGATATGTTTCGTGCAGCTATAGCTAACCAAACAGAAATGGGAACCTTGGCAAAGAGTTTTATTGATAAGGGAGAGCTTGTTCCTAATGAAGTAACCAATGGTATTGTTAAAGAGCGTCTTTCAGAATCAGATATTACTGAAAAAGGTTTCTTGCTGGATGGTTATCCACGTACTATTGAACAAGCTCATGCTTTGGATGAGATTTTATCAAAACTTAATCTTAAGCTAGATGGCGTTATCAATATTGATGTTGATCCAGCTTGTTTGGTGGAGCGTTTAAGTGGTCGTATTATCAACCGTAAAACAGGTGAAACTTATCATAAAGTCTTTAACCCACCAGCAGATTATAATGAAGATGATTATTATCAACGTGAAGATGATAAACCAGAAACAGTAAAACGTCGCTTAGATGTCAACATTGCTCAAGGACAGCCAATCATTGAACACTATCGTAATAAAGGCCTTGTTTATGATATTGAAGGAAATCAAGATATCAATTTAGTTTTTGAGACAATTGCTAAAGTTTTAGCAAATTTGTCATAAATTCCTGTCATCGTGCTTGATTTTTATTGCAAAGAGTGATAGAATAAGCTAGTCTGGCTTATAATTGTTACCTCTGTGCTCAGAGGACATCAAATCGAAATTTAGGGGGTACTTTTGCGTGGCAAAAGAAGATGTGATTGAAATTGAAGGTAAAGTTGTCGAAACAATGCCAAATGCAATGTTTACAGTTGAATTGGAAAATGGGCACCAAATTTTGGCAACCGTATCTGGAAAAATTCGGAAAAACTATATTCGTATTTTAGTAGGAGATAAGGTTACTGTCGAAATGAGTCCGTATGATTTAACACGTGGACGTATCACATACCGCTTTAAATAATCGAAATAAATGGAGGGATTAAAACATGAAGGTAAGACCATCTGTTAAACCAATTTGCGAATATTGCAAAGTTATTCGTCGTAACGGTCGTGTTATGGTAATTTGTCCTACAAATCCAAAACACAAACAACGTCAAGGATAAAAGTAGAAAGGAGAAAAATGGCTCGTATTGCTGGAGTTGATATTCCAAATGACAAACGTGTAGTCGTATCACTTACTTATGTATATGGTATCGGTTTGCCAACTTCTAAAAAAATTCTTGCAGCAGCAGGTGTTTCTGAGGATATCCGTGTCAAAGATTTAACATCTGATCAAGAAGATGCTATTCGTCGTGAAGTTGATGCAATCAAGGTTGAAGGTGACCTTCGCCGTGAAGTTAACTTGAATATTAAACGGTTGATGGAAATTGGTTCATATCGCGGAATCCGTCATCGTCGTGGACTTCCTGTCCGTGGACAAAATACCAAAAACAATGCTCGCACTCGCAAGGGTAAGGCTGTAGCGATTGCAGGTAAGAAAAATAAATAGGAGGTAAAAAAATTGGCTAAACCAACACGTAAACGTCGTGTCAAGAAAAATATTGAATCTGGTATTGCCCATATTCACGCAACATTTAATAACACTATTGTTATGATTACAGATGTGCATGGTAACGCTCTTGCATGGTCATCAGCTGGCGCTCTTGGATTCAAAGGTTCACGTAAATCTACTCCATTTGCTGCTCAAATGGCTGCAGAAGCCGCTGCTAAATCTGCACAAGAACACGGTCTTAAAACAGTTGAAGTTACTGTAAAAGGTCCAGGTTCAGGTCGTGAGTCTGCTATTCGTGCGCTTGCCGCTGCTGGTCTTGAAGTAACGTCAATTCGTGATGTGACTCCTGTACCGCATAATGGTGCTCGTCCTCCAAAACGTCGTCGTGTATAATCATAAGTTAATAGTACACAGGATTGTTTTAGAGGGGTAAAATAGATGATTGAGTTTGAAAAACCAATAATAACAAAAATTGATGAAAATAAAGATTACGGCAGATTTGTCATCGAACCACTTGAACGTGGCTATGGTACAACTCTAGGGAATTCCCTTCGTCGTGTGCTGTTGTCTTCACTTCCGGGTGCAGCTGTTACATCAATTAAGATTGATGGAGTACTACACGAATTTGATACTATCCCAGGTGTACGCGAGGATGTTATGCAAATCATCCTTAATATAAAAGGACTTGCTGTAAAATCTTATGTTGAAGAAGAAAAGATTGTTGAATTGGATGTTGAAGGACCTGCAGAAATTACTGCTGGAGATATTTTAACAGACAGTGATATTGAAATAGTTAATTCTGATCATTATCTCTTTACTATTGCTGAAGGTGCTAATTTAAAAGCAACCATGACTGTTGCAACTAATCGTGGTTATGTTCCAGCAGAAAAAAATAAAAGAGATGATGCACCAGTTGGGACGCTCGCGATAGATTCTATCTATACGCCAGTTAAAAAGTTAATTATCAAGTTGAGCCAGCTCGTGTGGGCAGCAATGATAACTTTGATAAATTAACAATTGAAATTATGACCAATGGCACAATTATTCCTGAGGATGCTCTTGGATTATCTGCTCGTGTTTTGATTGAGCATTTAAATCTTTTTACTGATTTAACCGAGGTAGCCAAGGCGACTGATGTTATGAAAGAAACAGAACAAGTTTCTGATGAGAAAGTACTTGATCGTACGATTGAGGAACTTGATTTATCAGTGCGTTCTTATAACTGTCTTAAACGTGCTGGTATTAATACAGTCTATGATTTGACTGAAAAGACTGAATCTGAAATGATGAAAGTTAGAAATCTTGGACGTAAGAGTCTTGAAGAAGTTAAAGTAAAGCTTGCAGATCTTGGTTTAGGCTTGAAAAATGATAAATAATGATATAGGGAGGAAATAATGGCTTACCGTAAACTAGGACGTACTAGCTCGCAGCGTAAAGCAATGTTTCGTGATCTAACGACTGATCTTATTATCAACGAATCTATTGTGACAACAGAAGCTCGTGCAAAGGAAATCCGTAAAACAGTTGAAAAAATGATTACTCTTGGTAAACGTGGCGATCTTCATGCTCGTCGTCAAGCAGCAGCATTTGTTCGTAACGAAATTGCATCTGAAAGTTATGATGAAGCTAAAGATGAATATACATCAACAACTGCTCTTCAAAAGCTTTTTTCAGAAATTGCACCGCGTTATGCAGAACGTAATGGTGGTTATACACGTATTCTTAAAACTGAACCGCGTCGTGGTGATGCTGCTCCAATGGCAATTATTGAATTAGTATAAGATCATCAATTTTGTTGAGTGTTATGATGTTGGAATTATAATAATTCTTAGTCTAGCTCTGGTCTACCACTAGGAGTCTCTCCTAGTGGAACACTCATCATGTTGAAAAAGACAGCGTTTATTTAGGAAATACTTTTAGCAGTAGAAGCATTTCCTAAATAAACGCTTTTTGATTTTTTTACAAAATTTGCTATAATTGTTTCAAATATTTTAGGAGAAAAGGGTATGACTAAAGCAATAGACTTATTAAAAAGGCGTTATCTTGATAGTATTCAAGATAAACCAGAGTCTTATATAGGAGTTGAATTAGAGTTTCCAATAGTTAATTTGAACCGTCAGGCAACTGATATAACAGTCACAAAATCTGTAATGTCTCATCTTAAGGAATCCTTGTTTTTTGAAGTGGAAAGATGTGATCAGGATGGTTGCCCTGTGCAATTGATTGATAGAAAATCAGAGGATAGAATTCTTTTTGAAGTTTCTTATAATACAATAGAATTTGCTTTTGGGAAGGCAAAAAAGATTCAGGATATTGAAGAACGCTTTAATCAATATATGAAAGCCATACAAGCCTTTCTCAAGCCTTACAACCATGCTATACAGGGATTTGGAGTGCATCCTTATTGGTATTTAAATGATAATAGAGCTGTTAAATTACCTCGTTATCAAATGCTTCTAAATTTCTTGGCTTTGTCGGAAAATAAAAAAGATTCTTTTTTTCATGGTTTTCCTCAATATGGTTCTTTTATTTGTAGCAATCAGGTACAATTAGATGTCAGCAAGAGCAATTATTTAAGAGTTATCAACGCTTTTAATAAGATTGAAGCTGTGAAAGCTTACCTTTTTGCTAACTCAGAATTTTGGGGACAAAATTGGTCAACTAAAATTTCACGAGATATTTTTTGGGAAAATTCTATGCATGGGGTTTTTGAAGAGAATGTTGGTGTTAATAAGGTATCTTTTGAAACAGAAGAAGATTTTTTTAATTATCTTGCCAATTCAGCTCTTTTTACAGCCGAAAGAGAAACAGAAATCCTCTATTTTGAACCTATTCGTGTAAAAGATTATTTGGGGCAGGAAGAAATCTCAGCTTGGGATTTAAGTGGTCAACAGCATTATATTCTTCCAGATGAGGCAGATTTTGCTAATCATAGAAGCTACCAATATCAAGATTTAACAAAACGAGGGACTGTTGAGTTTAGAAGCGTCTGTACGCAACCATTAGAGAAAACATTTGCTCCTATTGCCTTTCATGTTGGACTTTTGGAGAACTTAGATGAATTAGAGAAGCTTCTTGAAAAAAGTGATTTTCTGCAATTCTATAATCATGATTATAAATTCATCAGGCGGCAATTCTCGCAAAAAGTTATCACTCAAGAAGCCAAGAGGCTCATCAGTGTATTTTCGAAGGCAGTTCTGGACTGTTGCGAAAGCGGTTTAAAACGGCGAGGTTTTGGGGAAGAGAGGTATATAAAGGAATTAAAATAGAAAAAAGGAAAAAGCTATTGACAAAGGGGCGAAGAGCTGATAGAATAAAGAAGTTGTCTCAGAAAGAGGCAGAGCCCTTTGAAAACTGAACAAGAAGACGAACCAAACAAGTGCAGGGTTACGAAAGTAACCTGTCAATAAGAAAAAAACTGTCAGAGTGCAGAGATGAGTGAAGAGACGAACTAATAATGAGAGTTTGATCCTGGCTCAGGACGAACGCTGGCGGCGTGCCTAATACATGCAAGTGGGACGCACTGATTTCACGGGAGCTTGCTCCACGAGGTCAGTGAGTCGCGAACGGGTGAGTAACGCGTAGGTAACCTGCCTACTAGCGGGGGATAACTATTGGAAACGATAGCTAATACCGCATGCTAGCTTTTAGCGCATGCTAGGAGCTTAAAAGATGCAACTGCATCACTAGTAGATGGACCTGCGTTGTATTAGCTAGTTGGTAAGGTAAGAGCTTACCAAGGCGACGATACATAGCCGACCTGAGAGGGTGAACGGCCACACTGGGACTGAGACACGGCCCAGACTCCTACGGGAGGCAGCAGTAGGGAATCTTCGGCAATGGACGAAAGTCTGACCGAGCAACGCCGCGTGAGTGAAGAAGGTTTTCGGATCGTAAAGCTCTGTTGTAAGCGAAGAACGGGTGTAAGAGTGGAAAGCTTAGACTGTGACGGTAGCTTACCAGAAAGGGACGGCTAACTACGTGCCAGCAGCCGCGGTAATACGTAGGTCCCGAGCGTTGTCCGGATTTATTGGGCGTAAAGGGAGCGCAGGCGGTTAGGAAAGTCTGGAGTAAAAGGCTATGGCTCAACCATAGTGTGCTCTGGAAACTGTCTGACTTGAGTGCAGAAGGGGAGAGTGGAATTCCATGTGTAGCGGTGAAATGCGTAGATATATGGAGGAACACCAGTGGCGAAAGCGGCTCTCTGGTCTGTCACTGACGCTGAGGCTCGAAAGCGTGGGTAGCGAACAGGATTAGATACCCTGGTAGTCCACGCCGTAAACGCTGAGTGCTAGGTGTTAGGCCCTTTCCGGGGCTTAGTGCCGGAGCTAACGCAATAAGCACTCCGCCTGGGGAGTACGACCGCAAGGTTGAAACTCAAAGGAATTGACGGGGGCCCGCACAAGCGGTGGAGCATGTGGTTTAATTCGAAGCAACGCGAAGAACCTTACCAGGTCTTGACATCCCGATGTTATTCTTAGAGATAAGAAGTTACTTCGGTACATCGGAGACAGGTGGTGCATGGTTGTCGTCAGCTCGTGTCGTGAGATGTTGGGTTAAGTCCCGCAACGAGCGCAACCCTTATTGTTAGTTGCCATCATTAAGTTGGGCACTCTAGCGAGACTGCCGGTAATAAACCGGAGGAAGGTGGGGATGACGTCAAATCATCATGCCCCTTATGACCTGGGCTACACACGTGCTACAATGGTCGGTACAACGAGTTGCGAGCCGGTGACGGCAAGCTAATCTCTGAAAGCCGATCTCAGTTCGGATTGGAGGCTGCAACTCGCCTCCATGAAGTCGGAATCGCTAGTAATCGCGGATCAGCACGCCGCGGTGAATACGTTCCCGGGCCTTGTACACACCGCCCGTCACACCACGAGAGTTTGTAACACCCGAAGTCGGTGAGGTAACCGTTAAGGGGCCAGCCGCCTAAGGTGGGATGGATGATTGGGGTGAAGTCGTAACAAGGTAGCCGTATCGGAAGGTGCGGCTGGATCACCTCCTTTCTAAGGAAAAAGGAAAGCACGATAGGGGAGCTTCTTGTTTAGTTTTGAGAGGGTAAGTGGGGCCTTAGCTCAGCTGGGAGAGCGCCTGCTTTGCACGCAGGAGGTCAGCGGTTCGATCCCGCTAGGCTCCATTAAAACAGGATACTAAAGAAGTAAGTCTAGAGTTCAACTTAATATCTTGTTTAAGACAAGGAAGTCTATAAAATACGATGGTTCATTGACAATTGAATAGCTAGAAAGAGCCCTATAGCGCAGCTATAGGGACAACACGAAAGAAACCGAGACGCTGCAAAGCCAAAGAAACGAGAAAATAAGGTTAAGTTAATAAGGGCGCACGGTGGATGCCTAGGCACTAGGAGCCGAAGAAGGACGTGACGAACGACGACATGCTTTGGGGAGCTGTAAGTAAGCCTTGATCCAGAGATATCCGAATGGGGGAACCCGGCAGGTTAAGCCTGTCACTCATTACTGTTAAGGTAATGCAGAGGAAGACGCAGTGAACTGAAACATCTCAGTAGCTGCAGGAAGAGAAAGCAAGAGCGATTGCCCCAGTAGCGGCGAGCGAAGAGGCAAGAGGGCAAACCAGAGTGTTTACACTCTGGGGTTGTAGGACTGCACAAAAGCAGCCAAGGGAATAGAAGAAGACTCTGGGAAGAGTCGCCAGAGAGAGTAAGAGCCTCGTATTTGAAATTCACTTGATGCCAAGCAGGATCCTGAGTACGGCGGGACACGAGGAATCCCGTCGGAATCTGGGAGGTCCATCTCCCAACCCTAAATACTCCCTAGTGACCGATAGTGAACCAGTACCGTGAGGGAAAGGTGAAAAGTACCCCGGAAGGGGAGTGAAAGAGAACCTGAAACCGTGTGCTTACAAGAAGTTCGAGCCCGTTAATGGGTGAGAGCGTGCCTTTTGTAGAATGAACCGGCGAGTTATGTTTACGTGCGAGGTTAAGTTGAAGAGACGGAGCCGTAGGGAAACCGAGTCTGAAAAGGGCGGCAGAGTACGTAGATGTAGACCCGAAACCAAGTGACCTACCCATGAGCAGGTTGAAGGTGCGGTAAAACGCACTGGAGGACCGAACCAGGACACGTTGAAAAGTGTTTGGATGACTTGTGGGTAGCGGAGAAATTCCAAACGAACTTGGAGATAGCTGGTTCTCTCCGAAATAGCTTTAGGGCTAGCGTCGGTCGTGAGACTCTTGGAGGTAGAGCACTGTTTGATTGAGGGGTCCATCCCGGATTACCAATCTCAGATAAACTCCGAATGCCAACGAGTTAAGACCGGCAGTCAGACTGCGAGTGCTAAGATCCGTAGTCGAAAGGGAAACAGCCCAGACCACCAGCTAAGGTCCCCAAATAATTGTTAAGTGGAAAAGGATGTGGGGTTGCACAGACAACTAGGATGTTAGCTTAGAAGCAGCTATTCATTCAAAGAGTGCGTAATAGCTCACTAGTCGAGTGACCCTGCGCCGAAAATGTACCGGGGCTGAAACAATTTACCGAAGCTGTGGATCCCTTAGGGGATGGTAGGAGAGCGTTCTATGTGCGCAGAAGGTGTACCGCAAGGAGCGCTGGAGTGCATAGAAGTGAGAATGCCGGTATGAGTAGCGCAAGACAGGTGAGAATCCTGTCCACCGTAAGACTAAGGATTCCAGGGGAAGGCTCGTCCGCCCTGGGTTAGTCGGGACCTAAGGAGAGACCGAAAGGTGTATCCGATGGGCAACAGGTTGATATTCCTGTACTAGAGTATTGAGTGAAGGAGGGACGCAGGAGGCTAACTAAACCAGACGATTGGAAATGTCTGGTCAAGCAGTGAGGTGTGATATGAGTCAAATGCTTATATCTATAACATTGAGCTGTGATGGGGAGCGAAGTTTAGTAGCGAAGTTAGTGATGTCACACTGCCAAGAAAAGCTTCTAGCGTTAATGAATACTCTACCCGTACCGCAAACCGACACAGGTAGTCGAGGCGAGTAGCCTCAGGTGAGCGAGCGAACTCTCGTTAAGGAACTCGGCAAAATGGCCCCGTAACTTCGGGAGAAGGGGCGCTGGCTATAAGGTCAGCCGCAGTGAAAAGGCCCAAGCAACTGTTTATCAAAAACACAGCTCTCTGCGAAATCGCAAGATGAAGTATAGGGGGTGACGCCTGCCCGGTGCTGGAAGGTTAAGAGGAGCGCTTAGACATTTGTCGAAGGTGTGAATTGAAGCCCCAGTAAACGGCGGCCGTAACTATAACGGTCCTAAGGTAGCGAAATTCCTTGTCGGGTAAGTTCCGACCCGCACGAAAGGCGTAATGATTTGGGCACTGTCTCAACGAGAGACTCGGTGAAATTTTAGTACCTGTGAAGATGCAGGTTACCCGCGACAGGACGGAAAGACCCCATGGAGCTTTACTGCAGTTTGATATTGCGTATCTGTTACACATGTACAGGATAGGTAGGAGCCAAGGAAGAGTGAACGCTAGTTTACTTGGAGGCGCTGTTGGGATACTACCCTTGTGTGATGGCTACTCTAACCCGGTAGGTTGATCATCTACGGAGACAGTGTCTGACGGGCAGTTTGACTGGGGCGGTCGCCTCCTAAAGCGTAACGGAGGCGCCCAAAGGTTCCCTCAGACTGGTTGGAAATCAGTCGCAGAGTGTAAAGGTATAAGGGAGCTTGACTGCGAGACGGACAGGTCGAGCAGGGACGAAAGTCGGGCTTAGTGATCCGGTGGTACCGCATGGAAGGGCCATCGCTCAACGGATAAAAGCTACCCTGGGGATAACAGGCTTATCTCCCCCAAGAGTTCACATCGACGGGGAGGTTTGGCACCTCGATGTCGGCTCGTCGCATCCTGGGGCTGTAGTCGGTCCCAAGGGTTGGGCTGTTCGCCCATTAAAGCGGCACGCGAGCTGGGTTCAGAACGTCGTGAGACAGTTCGGTCCCTATCCGTCGCGGGCGAAGGAAATTTGAGAGGATCTGCTCCTAGTACGAGAGGACCAGAGTGGACTTACCGCTGGTGTACCAGTTGTTCTGCCAAGAGCATGGCTGGGTAGCTAAGTAGGGAGGGGATAAACGCTGAAAGCATCTAAGTGTGAAGCCCCCCTCAAGATGAGATTTCCCATAACATCAAGTTAGTAAGAGCCCTGAGAGAAGAACAGGTAGATAGGTTGGGAGTGGAAGCGTTGTGAGACGTGAAGCGGACCAATACTAATCGCTCGAGGACTTATCCAAAAATAAGTTACTAAAGGCGTAAAATCCGCCTGAAAAATAGGAAATGGGTGCAGTGTTCGATGAACACCAGACCATTTCTCTTTTTTCCAAGGATTTAGCCCGAGTACAATTCCTTAAGTAAAGGAAGCAGGCGCAGCGTTGGTTTTAGTGGCTAGCTATTCAATCGTGAGTGAGCGATCACGCTTGTTAAGTGATGATAGCCTAGGGGAGACACCTGTATCCATGCCGAACACAGCAGTTAAGCCCTAGCACGCCTGAAGTAGTTGGGGGTTGCCCCCTGTGAGATAGGGTCGTCGCTTAGCAAGAGGGAGTTTAGCTCAGTTGGGAGAGCATCTGCCTTACAAGCAGAGGGTCAGCGGTTCGAGCCCGTTAACTCCCATCTAAGCGGGTGTAGTTTAGTGGTAAAACTACAGCCTTCCAAGCTGTTGTCGCGAGTTCGATTCTCGTCACCCGCTTTTCTTTTATAAAAGATAAACCAAGCATAGGCTTGGGCGCGTAGCTCAGCTGGTTAGAGCGCACGCCTGATAAGCGTGAGGTCGGTGGTTCGAGTCCACTCGTGCCCATATAATATATTGGTCCGTTGGTCAAGGGGTTAAGACACCGCCTTTTCACGGCGGTAACACGGGTTCGAATCCCGTACGGACTATTATATTTATTGGAGGATTACCCAAGTCCGGCTGAAGGGAACGGTCTTGAAAACCGTCAGGCGTGTAAAAGCGTGCGTGGGTTCGAATCCCACATCCTCCTTTATAGACATATCGCGGGATGGAGCAGTTAGGTAGCTCGTCGGGCTCATAACCCGAAGGTCGTAGGTTCAAATCCTGCTCCCGCAATATAAGAGGAAGGCTCGGTAGCTCAGTTGGTAGAGCAATGGATTGAAGCTCCATGTGTCGGCGGTTCGATTCCGTCTCGCGCCATCATATATACATTGGAAGGGTAGCGAAGAGGCTAAACGCGGCGGACTGTAAATCCGCTCCTTCGGGTTCGGGGGTTCGAATCCCTCCCCTTCCATACCTTACGGGCATAGTTTAAAGGTAGAACTAAGGTCTCCAAAACCTTCAGTGTGGGTTCAATTCCTACTGCCCGTGTTAATATATTTTGGCGGGTGTGGTGAAGTGGTTAACACACCAGATTGTGGCTCTGGCATGCGTGGGTTCGATCCCCATCACTCGCCTATTATATTATTGGGGTATAGCCAAGCGGTAAGGCAAGGGACTTTGACTCCCTCATGCGTTGGTTCGAATCCAGCTACCCCAGTTGTTATTATATTAGCCGGCGTGGCGGAATTGGCAGACGCGCTGGACTCAAAATCCAGTGTCCGCGAGGACGTGCCGGTTCGACCCCGGCCGCCGGTATCGTACGAGCTCAGTAGAATGCTTATTCTATTGAGCTTTTTTAGGGTTCTATCTTAATTTTTTCCCAAATGATTGTTTGCAAGTCTGCTTCTTTATAGTCAAAAACGGACTAGATAGAGAGCGGCGGACAGTATTGGAATACGACGAGGAGAAGTTAACGACATAAGGTTTTGAATTTCAAAGAGTATTAAATATCTTATCAGTTCTTCTGTAAGAGTTGGATCAATGTTTTAATTGAATTTTTATGAAAGATGGAGTAATATGAGTGGGGATCGTTATAACGATAAGGAATAAGAGCTAGTTCAGTTAACGCTTCTTTTTCTAAATGTAACAAGCTCCATAATCTCTAAAGAGTCATTGCTCACTACAGAGATTATAGAGCTTGTTTTATGTGACTTTCAGTTCTTCAGTTCATCTCGCTCCGTTAGGAGCGAGATGAATAAATTACCCGCTATGCGGGTGCTCAGCGAAAGTCCAAAAGTGATACAATAAAAGTGTTGGTATTGAGATTATCAAGGGACATTTGAGGTCTGACCATGTTCGTATGCTAGTCAGTATTCCACCTAGAATTGGCGTATCAAGTTTCATGGGTTATTTAAAAGAAGAGTGTTCTTATGATGTTTAATAAACACGCCAATCTCAAATACACATTTGGTAATCTCCTTTTTAAGAGGTATGTGACGAGTCAAGAGCAGCATAGGTGCTGGCTGGTGATATGGGCTTATAGTCCTTGTCCAAAACACCCGTTAGATGGGTGGTCAGGATTAACTATTGTGTCCAATACTTAGATAAAAGCTCCCTGTGCTTTTATTTTTAAAACTTGTTAAGAGCATTATCTTATAGCAATGATATTTATGATAATATGATGTTGGTTATTATCTGGAATGACTACTTTTGTAAAGATAAGTACAAATTTAATAACTCATAAAGCTCTTTTTGGTGACTTCTCTTATCATTTTTAACCTACAATTTAGTGTTAAACTCACCCTTTGATTCAGTTGAATCAAATTCTTTTGCTGTGTTTGTAGCTGAAATTTTGGACAATTCTATATATATTATAATAATATTACCAAATAAATGGGAAAAGGCGATATTTAACCTTTTGACAATAGTCTTGATATACCTTACCGAAATGTTGCTCGAGAACCTCTTCTTCTGTTCGGATGCGAATAGCATAACCACTACTTAAAATGATAAAAACTATTAGAATATTAAAAATATTTAAGGTTATAAAGGCTAAACCAAGAATCGAAATAATAGTACCAGTATAAGCAGGGTTGCGGACAATACTATAAGGTCCGCTGCTGATTAATTTCTGATTGTTGGTAGCTTGAACAGTTAGTGTAAATGCCTTACCAAGATAATTGATAGCATATGCCCTAAAAATAATACCAAGGCTCATTAACAAAACGCCTAGATAAATTCCCCATTCTGGCAGAAGTATATTAATGTTAAAAGGGTTATTTAACATAGCTATGGAAAGCACAACACTGGCAATAATAACATATCTTGTTCCTTTATCTTGAGAATTGTTAGAGACATTCTTTTTGGTCCTGCTTTTAATAAACCATTCTGTTAATCCCCAAAGAACTAATAAACAGTAGATGATGATACTTTGATGATGGATCATTCTAAACCTCCTACTTTTATCATTTTACAAGAATTTAAGGTAAAAATCCAACTCTGTTTTGAAAGTAGGTGTAAATAAAATTTAAATTGTACGTCTACATCAGTTTCATTATGTTTTAATGTCATTAACCATTTCTGATTGGAATTTTTGTCTTTTAGTCTTTAACTTTTAACAGTCCACCTAGATCGGTTAAAATATTTCTTGTTAAGTAAGTTGTAGACACCTTATTTCAATGTGAAGAAAACTGATTTGACAATAGTGGGTCAAATGACTTGTTACACAAGATAAACAAGCTATCTCTTGATATTTAGGAAAGATAATCTATATACCTATATTTTTACAAGGTTTCTATATTATGGTAAAATAAACTGATAAAAACTTTTTGAGGTAGCAAAATGACGGTAAAAATTAATACAAAAGATGGTCAAATTGAATTGTCTGATGATGTGATCGCGACAGTCGTTGGCGGTTCAGCTAATGAAATCTTTGGAGTTGTTGGCATGGCAAGTAAAAGTGCCCTCAAGGATAATTTTCAAGCACTTCTGCGTAAGGAAAACTATTCTAAAGGTGTTGTCATAAAGTCGACAGATGCCGGTATTTCAGTTGATGTTTATACTGTGATGAGTTATGGTGTCAAAATTAGCGAAGTGTCAAAGAATATTCAAGAACGTGTTAAGTTTAACCTTGAAAATCAGTTAGGCATTACGGCTGATATGGTTAATGTTTATGTACAAAATATTAAAGTTGTGGGAGAAGATTAGTGGCTAATATTACAACAAGTTTATTCCAAGGAATGGTTCAGGCAGCTGCAACCCGTCTTGGTAAACAAGCAGAGTATGTCAATTCACTGAATGTCTTTCCTGTCCCAGATGGTGATACAGGTACTAATATGGGCATGACCATGGATAACGGTGCTAAGGAAGTTTCAGATAAGCCAGCTTCTACGGTGGGTGAAGTTGGACAAATTCTTTCCAAAGGTCTTTTAATGGGGGCACGGGGAAATTCAGGTGTTATCACTTCTCAGCTTTTCCGCGGTTTTGGTCAAAGCATAAAAAATAAGGAAGAATTAACGGGTAAAGATTTAGCGCAGGCTCTACAAGTCGGTGTTGAAGTAGCTTATAAAGCAGTCATGAAGCCGGTTGAAGGGACCATCTTAACTGTATCGCGTGGTGCTGCGACGGCAGCTATTAAAAAATCTGAAAATACAGATGATGCGATTGAAGTGATGCAGGCGGCATTGGATGGAGCTAAAGCAGCACTGGCTAAGACACCGGATTTGCTTCCGGTTTTAAGGGAAGTTGGTGTTGTTGATTCAGGAGGTCAAGGTCTCGTATTCATTTATGAAGGCTTCCTATCAGCCTTGACAGGTGATTATATTATCTCAGAAGATTTTCAAGCGACACCTGCTAATATGACAGAAATGATTAATGCCGAACATCATAAATCTGTTGCCAGCCATGTTGCAACAGAAGATATTACTTTTGGTTACTGTACAGAAATTATGGTAGCGCTAAAACAGGGTCCTACCTATGTTAAAGATTTTAATTACGAAGATTTTCGAAATTATTTAAATAATTTAGGAGATTCTCTTTTAGTTGTCAATGATGATGAAATTGTTAAGGTTCATGTTCATACCGAAGATCCCGGACTTGTCATGCAAGAAGGACTTAAGTATGGTGCCTTGGTCAAAGTTAAAGTGGATAACATGCGAAATCAACACGATGCTCAGGTGCAAAAGGAAAATACCACTGCTGATTTACCGCGAGAAACGAAGAAATTTGGTATTATTGCAGTTGTCGCCGGTGAAGGTTTGGCAAAAATCTTTAAGGCACAAGGTGTTGATTATATCATCTCAGGTGGTCAGACAATGAACCCTTCTACAGAAGATGTTGTTAAAGCGATTGAATCTGTTAAGGCTGAAAATATCATTATTTTACCGAATAATAAAAATATTTTTATGGCTGCGCAGAGTGCAGCAGATGTTGTTGATGTTCCTGCAGCAGTTGTTGAGACCCGAACCATTCCACAAGGATTAACAAGTCTCTTGGCCTTTAATGCCGCAAATTCTCTTGAAGATAATCTTGTGGCTATGACAGAAAGTTTGACTGATGTTGTCAGTGGTAGTGTTACTAGGGCTGTTCGTGATACGACGATTGATGGTCTTGATATTCATAAAGATGATATTTTAGGTATGGTCAATGGAAAAATCCTCGTATCAAATCCAGATATGGATCAGGCCTTACATCAACTGCTTGAAAAAATGATTGCTGAAGACAGTGAAATTGTCACCATTTATGTTGGCGAAGAAGGTAGTCAAGAACAAGCTCAAAAATTAGCTGAAGATTTTGAAAATCAGCATGAAGAAATGGAAGTCGAAATTCATCAAGGAGATCAACCCGTCTATCCTTATTTGATGAGTGTAGAATAAGAAATCAAGTCGTTTGCTGGCGGCTTTTTTTCTTTTGGAAAAAGTAATGAAAATTAGGGGGATAATTGCCAAATTGACTTGCAAAATTTTTCAAAAGTGTTATGATATAAACTAAGTGATTTGAATTTTTTGAAAATTTGAACAATAATTGAAAAGGAGGTTTCTGTGGAAAAAATATCTCTTGAAAATCCTAAATCAGGCTCAGAACTTCTTCTTGATACTTTGGCAAATTTAGGAGTAGAAACTATTTTTGGCTATCCTGGTGGCGCTGTCTTACCACTTTATGATGCTATTTATAAACAAGACAACATTCGTCATATTTTAGCGCGTCATGAACAAGGAGCAGTGCATGAAGCGGAAGGATTTGCAAAGTCAACAGGGAAACTTGGTGTAGCTATTGTTACCAGTGGTCCTGGAGCGACTAATGCCATTACCGGGATTGCCGATGCTATGAGTGATAGTGTCCCAATGTTGGTTTTTACTGGGCAGGTTGCAACTCCGGGTATTGGTAAAGATGCCTTTCAAGAAGCTGATATTATTGGTGTTACGATGCCAATTACTAAATATAATTATCAGGTTCGCGAAACAGCCGATATCCCAAGAATTGTAACAGAGGCTGTTCATATTGCGACAACAGGACGTCCTGGGCCAGTCGTTATTGATTTACCTAAAGATGTTTCTGAGAAAAAAGTAAGTTCTTTTAATGAAACGACAATTAAAATTCCGGGTTATCAACCAACCATTGAGCCAAATAATTTACAAATCAAGAAAATCTTGAGCCAATTAAAAAAGGCAAAAAAACCTTTGATTCTAGCAGGTGGCGGTGTCAATTATTCAGGAGCTTCTGCAGAACTTATTGCTTTTGCAGAACGTTATCAGATTCCTGTTGTCTCAACGCTTTTGAGTTTGGGAGTTATGCCAATTGACCATCCGTTATCATTAGGGATGGGAGGGATGCATGGTTCTTATGCTTCCAATATGGCTTTGACGGAATGCGATTTTCTCATTAATTTTGGTTCGCGATTTGCGGATCGTTTGACAGGAAACCCTAAGACTTTTGCCCAAAAGGCTGTTGTGGCTCATGTTGATATAGATCCTGCTGAAATTGGTAAGGTCGTTAAGACGGCTATTCCAGTTGTTGGAGATGCCAAGAAAACCTTAAAACAGCTCTTAGAGTCTGATAAAGTATCCACAAGACACAGAGAATGGACGGATAAGGTCTTGCAAAATAAGGCTAAGGCTCCATTTAGTTATAAGTTTGACCAAGAAGTTATCAAACCACAGCACGTTATTGAAACAATTGGTAAATTAACAAAAGGTGATGCCGTTATTATTACGGATGTTGGTCAGCATCAAATGTGGGCAGCTCAATTTTATCCTTATAAAAATGAGCGTCAGATTATCACATCAGGCGGCCTAGGAACAATGGGATTTGGTATTCCTGCAGCTGTGGGAGCCAAATTAGCTAATCCTGATAAAGAGGTTGTTCTTTTTGTTGGTGATGGCGGTTTTCAAATGACTAATCAAGAGTTGGCTATTTTAAATGGTTACGGCGTTCCAATTAAGCTTGTCTTAATTAATAATCATTCTTTAGGAATGGTTCGTCAGTGGCAGGAATCTTTTTATGATGAGCGTCGCAGTGAGTCAACCTTTGATGATGAACCTAATTTCCAACTTTTAGCTGAATCTTATGGGATCAGCCATTATAAATTGGACAATCCTTTGACTTTAGAAAAAGATTTGGAAGTTATTTTGGAAAACAAGCCTATGTTGATAGAAGTTGATATTTCTAATCGTGAGCATGTTTATCCAATGGTACCATCAGGAAAGAGCAATGCGGAAATGTTGGGGGTGACTTTTAATGCGTAGAATGTTAACAGCCAAACTTCAAAATTCCACAGGAGTCCTGAATCGTTTTACAGGAGTTCTTTCTCGTCGTCAAGTTAATATTGAGTCTATCTCAGTAGGTCATACTGAAATCCCCAATATTTCAAGAATTACCATTATTATTGATGTTGACTCCTTGGAGGAAGTTGAACAGATTATGAAGCAGCTTAATCGTCTAATTGATGTTGTTCGTGTTCGAGATATTACAGATAAACCTCACTTGGAACGCGAAGTCATCTTGATTAAGGTTGCTGCCCCAACTAGTAAGCGTGCGGAGATTTTGGCGATTATTCAGCCTTTTCGTGCCAGTGTTATTGATGTCGCACCAAAGTCTATTACTATTCAAATGACTGGTGATGCAGATAAGATTGAAGCTCTTATTCGAGTCATTCAGCCTTACGGGGTGAAAAATATCGCTCGTACGGGAGCGACAGGCTTTACTAGAGATTTATCCTAATACTTTAATTTTGTTAACCTTTGCCCTAATGGCAATAAAAAATATTTTAGAAAAGAGATTTTAATTATGGCAGTAGAAATGTTATATGAAGCAGATGTAAAAGTAGCAGCACTTGATGGCAAGAAGATTGCTGTTATTGGTTATGGATCACAAGGACATGCGCATGCCCAAAACTTGCGAGATTCAGGTCATGATGTTATCATCGGTGTGCGTCATGGGAAATCATTTGACAAAGCAAAAGAAGATGGTTTTGATACTTATGAAGTTGGTGAAGCTACTAAATTGGCTGACATTATCATGGTTTTAGCACCAGATGAAATTCAAAAAGATATCTATAAAGATGAAATTGCTCCTAACTTAAGTGCTGGTAAGGCTCTTGGTTTCGCTCATGGTTTTAATATCCATTTTGGTTATATTAAGGCACCAGAAGATGTAGATGTTTTCATGGTTGCTCCTAAGGGACCAGGACATTTGGTACGCCGTACTTATACAGAAGGGTTTGGGGTACCTGCTTTGTATGCTGTTTATCAAAATCCAACTGGTAATGCTGAAAATATTGCAATGGATTGGGCTAAAGGAATCGGTTCTGCACGTGTAGGTCTCCTCGTAACAACTTTCAAAGAAGAAACGGAAGAAGACCTTTTTGGGGAACAAGCGGTTCTTATGGGTGGTTTAACTCACCTTATTGAAGCTGGTTTTGAAGTTCTTACTGAAGCAGGGTATGCTCCACAATTGGCTTATTTTGAAGTGCTTCATGAAATGAAATTGATTGTAGACCTTATCTATGAAGGTGGTTTCAAGAAAATGCGTCAATCATGTTCAAATACCGCTGAATTTGGTGACTTTGTGACAGGCCCACGTGTTATCGGTCCAGAAGTAAAAGAAAGCATGAAAGCTGCTCTTGCTGATATTCAATCAGGTAAATTTGCCCGTGAATTCGTGGAAGATCATGATGCTGGCTTCCCACGTTTGAAAGCTTTCCGTAAAGAAGCTGAAGGACTCGAAATTGAAAAAATTGGTGCAGAACTTCGTAAAGCAATGCCATTTGTTAATCAAAACGATGACGATGCTTTCAAAATCTATAACTAAAATAAATGACATGAAAAGTTGGATGTTTTCCAGCTTTTTTATGTTTTTAAAGAATGCCAGCAATGGCATTTGAAGTCTCCTTATCAATTTTTGGGTTTGCAGTTTGTTCCTGTTTCGTATAAAATACTTAATATTGCTTGTTAAGTGTTTTTGTTGTCAAACGGACAGATTCCGATATATCATTTTAGCGATTTTTTTGTTATAATAAATAGACTGAATATTTTGAAAAAGAGGACTATTATGATTTCAGCTAAAGATGTGGTTGCTGCTAACAAAATCTTAAAAGATGTTGTTGTTCGAACACCACTTGATTTTGATCGCTATTTGTCAGAAAAATATGGAGCGACAATTTATTTAAAACGTGAAAATATGCAAAAGGTGCGTTCTTTTAAAATTCGTGGCGCTTATTATGCTATTTCACAATTATCAGATGAAGAAAAGGCTAGGGGAGTTGTTTGTGCTTCTGCCGGAAATCACGCTCAAGGAGTTGCTTATACCTGTAATGAAATGAAAATACCTGCAACTATTTTTATGCCTGTAACAACCCCTCATCAAAAAATTGGTCAGGTACAATTTTTTGGAGGCACCTTTGTAACGATCAAATTGGTAGGTGATACTTTTGATGCTTCTGCTCAGGCAGCCCAAGATTATACGAAAGCTGAAGGTATGACCTTTATCGATCCCTTTGATAATGACATGGTACAAGCGGGTCAAGGAACAATTGCTTATGAAATTTATGATCAGGCTCAAGAAGATGGCTTAAGCTTTGATGCTATTTTAGTACCTGTTGGCGGCGGCGGTCTTATTTCAGGTGTATCAGCCTATATTAAAGATGTAGCTCCTGAAATTGAGGTTATTGGCGTTGAGGCAATGGGAGCTCGCAGCATGCGGGCAGCTTTTGATAAGGGACATCCTGTTAAATTAGAGCATATTGATAAGTTCGCAGATGGTATAGCTGTTCAAAAGGTTGGACGTTCTACCTATGATGTTGCTAGGAAGTATGTTGATCGTTTGATTGGTGTGGATGAAGGCCTCATTTCTGAAGCCTTGATTGATATGTATTCTAAACAAGGTATTATTGCAGAACCAGCTGGAGCAGCTTCTATTGCAGCTCTAGAAGAAATGAAAGATGATATTAAGGGCAAAACCATTGTCTGTATTATTTCCGGTGGGAATAACGATATTAACCGTATGCAGGAAATGGAAGAGAGGGCACTCATCTATGATGGCGTCAAGCATTACTTTGTTGTTAATTTCCCGCAGCGCCCAGGAGCTCTACGTGAATTTGTTAATGATATTTTAGGACCAAATGATGATATCACCCGTTTTGAATATATTAAACGTGCCAATAAAGGGACAGGTCCAGTCCTAATCGGCATTACTTTAGCGGATAAAAATGATTATCAGGCTCTAATTGATCGTTTGAGTGCTTTTGACCCGGGTTATATCAATCTTCATGGGAATGAAAGTCTGTATAATATGCTCGTCTGACTATTCTTATCAAAAAATTTGAAATAGTCTATAATATGAAAAAAGGAGATTATCATGGGAGTTTTTATTTTTTTATGTTTCATACTGTTTTTGGTCATCCTTTTGATTGCCAGTGGACTTTATGTTGTTCGCCAACAAACAGTTGCTATTATTGAACGCTTTGGTAAATATCAATTGACTTCCGCTAGTGGGATTCATTTACGTTTACCTTTTGGAATTGATAAAATTGCTGCGCGTATCCAATTACGTCTGCTTCAATCGGAAATTATTGTCGAAACTAAGACAAAGGACAACGTTTTTGTGACGCTTAATGTTGCTACGCAATATAGGGTTAATGAGCAAAATGTTATTGACGCTTATTACAAACTCATGAGACCAGAAGCGCAAATACAATCTTATATTGAAGATGCGCTGCGTTCGTCTGTTCCTAAATTAACTTTAGATGAATTATTTGAGAAAAAAGATGAAATTGCTCTTGAAGTACAGCATCAAGTTGCCGAAGAAATGTCAACTTACGGTTATATCATTGTTAAAACCCTGATTACTAAGGTTGAACCTGATGCCGAAGTTAAACAATCCATGAATGAGATTAACGCTGCACAGCGTAAGCGCGTTGCTGCGCAAGAATTGGCAAATGCTGATAAAATTAAAATTGTCACTGCTGCAGAAGCTGAGGCTGAAAAAGACCGTCTCCATGGTGTTGGTATTGCCCAACAGCGTAAGGCGATTGTTGATGGTTTAGCTGAGTCTATCATGGAATTAAAAGGTACTAATGTATCATTGACAGAAGAGCAAATCATGTCTATTCTTTTGACCAATCAATACCTTGATTCTCTTAATACCTTTGCGCAACATGGCAATAGCTCCATTTTTTTACCTGCTAATCCTGAAGGAGCAGAAGACATTCGGACACAAGTCATGTCTGCTTTGAAAGCAAGATTGTAATAATTATAAAAATTCTAGCTCATCATAATGATGAGCTAGAATTTTTGCTTTTATGACTTTAGTTCACTACGTTTTGTAAGTGCGGTACAATAGCGATTAGTCAAGATTTTGAGCTTTTATTTTAGTGTTAAAAGAGATAAAATTTGTTTTTCAATTAAGTCCAAATCATCTGCTTCTGAGAGTGTTGGTATATTTAAAATAAAACGCTGTGTGAAGTAAGCAAAGAGTAAGCCAACGTTGGTTCTGATAACCTCAATACCACTGAGGTTAGGATTAATTTGAGGATTAATCTGTTTTAACGTTTGCCAATAAGCCATAAAATCTTTTGAAATTGTAAGTTGAATATTGGTTAACAGTGTTTTTCGTAATTTTATATTGACAAGAGCTTCTTGGATAAGAATTTTGATAAGGTCAGCATTCTGAGTCAAAAATTGAAAACGATCCTGAACAATAAAGTGAACAACTTCTTCAAGTTTAGTATAAGCTTGTAATTTTGGGAAAAAATCTCTTTTTAGTTCAGGAATCATAGGCTGCATAATTTCTGATAGGAGGTCACTTTTGGTTTTAAAATATTTAAAAATCGTTGCTTGGCTAATTCCAGCCTTTTCTGCAATTTGGGCAGTTGAAGTCCCATTATAGCCTTGCTGAGAAAAGAGCTCAATAGCAGCGACTAGTGTTTTCTTTTTCCCCGCAGGCATTTTGTGATGCTCTAGCCAATCCTGATAGTTGTGTAAAATCGTGTTGTTTTCCATAATTACCTCACTCTTATTTCTTTTATTATACCTTGCGGTAGCGTTTTAGTCCAATAACATTAAGCGCCGTTAAAATAGTTAAGAAGATAAGAAGGGCAAACAAGTCAGGTTCAAGATCAAAAATACTAGTACCATTTAAAATAATTTTTGATAGAGCATGTCCAGTGTAATAGAGAGGTAAAATTTTACCGAGAGATTGTACCCAGTCTGCCATGGAATCTAGTGAAATAATGCCTGAAAAAAAGATTTGTGGAACAATAACAATAGGAATAAATTGCATCATTTGGAATTCTGATTGGGCTAAGGTGGATAGCAAAAGACCAAAGGATAGGGCAACGAGAGCAAAGAGAATATTAACAACAATAACATCTCCTATATTACCAAGAACTTCTAAGTCTAGAAGCCAGATAGTTGACAAAACAATAACCGTTGTTTGCAATGCTGCAATGAGACTATAAGACAGCATATAACCAAAGACGATATCAGAGCGTTTAACTGGTGTAGCTAAAAGACGGTCAAGTGTACCTGTCGTGCGTTCTTTAAGAAGAGCCATACCTGAGATGAGGAACACGAAGAAGAAGACAAAGAAGCCCATAAGAATTGGTGTCATTTTAGTAAAGAAAGTAGTGTCCTTATCCCCATAAATGTAGTTTTCAGACAAATCAAATTTGGTTTGTTTGGTATTGACTTTAGTTTGCTTATCTCCAGTGTTATTTGCAGCTTGTGCTTGCGTTCCGTTATTAATTTCGGACTGTACAGAATTACCTTGAGCTTGAGCAGCTTTGGCCTGTGCTTCCTGCGCTTTTTTGAGATTTTGAACCAATTTTTGGACCTGTGTCTGTTTTAGAGTATTTTTAATAGCTTGTCGCGTTAAACTAGTTTTGCTAGGGTCAGTGTTGGCATAGGTCATCTCATAATTTTCCTTGTCTTTGTAAACAAGTATGGCATCGACTTTTTCATCTTTTAAAGCCTTTTTAGCAGCTTTTTCTGTCTTATAATCCTTGCTACTAATATGTTTGATATCATCTAATGCTTTTGTGACAGTATCAGAGACATTAACAGAAGCTATCTTAACATGGGTATCTGTACTGGCAGAAAAGGCGGCATTCATCAGCCACATGATGAAAATGGGTGCTAAAAACAAGAGTGCCAGAGATCGTTTATCACGTAATAATTCTATGAGTACTTTTTTTGAAATGGCTAAAATTCTCATCGTAATTCTCCTTCTGCCTTCAAGAAAACATCTTCAATAGTATCAACAGCATAAGTAGATTTTAAATTGGCAGGACTATCAAAGGCCATAATTTTGCCATCCAATAATAAACCAACCTTATCCGTTAATTCGGCTTCATCCATAACGTGTGTTGTAACTAAAATACCAACACCATCTTTTTTTAATTGGCGTAGCTCTTTCCAGACCTTGCGGCGCAATGCGGGATCAATCCCAACAGTTGGTTCGTCAAGGATAAGGAGTCTGGGATTTCCTAGAAGGGCAATGGCTAAAGATAGACGGCGCTTCATTCCTCCAGAATAACCTGCAACTGACTTATTAAGGTGCTCAGACAAATCAACAACTTGGGCAGCATGGTCAATGGCTTGGGGAATCTCTATTCTAGTTAAGCCCTTCATTTGGGCAAAAAATGCCATATTTTCCAAACCAGAAAGTGTTTCGTAAAGCGCATCGGATTGTGCCATATAGCCGATTTCTCCCAAAATATGTCGATTTGGCATATGATGGTTGAAAACGAGTGCATCCCCTTCATCTGCCTTTTCCATACCAAGCATGGTTTTTATCATGGTTGATTTTCCGGCACCTGACGGACCAATCAAACCAACAATTTCACCAGCAGCTAAACTGAAATTAATATTGTTAAGGACAACTTGATGACCAAAATTTTTTCGAATAGCTTGTAAATCTAGCAATTTTTCCATAAAGACTTCTTTCTAAAAAATAAAGTGAGTGAGTGCTTACTTATGCACTTAACTCATTATAGTAAGTGTTCACTCACTTGTCAAGAAAAATTAACTCATTTTACAAAAATTTTTAAACGAAACAAAAATACAAGAGTAAGGCGATAATAGCTCTTCTTACTCTTGTAGTATTTTAAAAACAGAATTTTCTTAAATTTAATTGCTTCTATAATTTTTTATCCATTTTTGTAACTGGAAATGAAAGGTATTACCAATAGCAATGCTAAGAAGGTTTAAGGTGACATCACCCAAATCAAGTGTTCCCAAATGAAACATATATTGACAACTTTCTATTAATAAAAGTCCCAACAAAGAGAAAGATAAATTGGTTTTTGACAGAGGAAACAGAAGACCTAAGGGGATGAACATAAGTAGATTCATGACGGGGACAAATTTACTGCCATTAGCTATGTCGGTAATAAAGGAAAGAGGATTAAGCGAGAGTCCTTGAGCACCAATGTCTTTTAGAAAGATAACATAAATGAGCATCAAAATGTAAATTAAGTAACAGATCATGATGCTTGTGTTTCGGATTTGCTGTGTCTGGCAAAACTTTAGAAAAACAAAAGTAAAATAAGTTAAGATAAGAGTAATGATGATATTAAGTCTCAAAGCAAAACTCATACCATAGTTAGAAATGTAGTGAGCATAAGAAATGAGAAAGTGATCGTAAATCCATTTTGATATCACAAAGGAAAAAAGAAAAGAGGTAAATTTTGCAATCCATTTTTTTGTGAAGTTATCATAGTTAGACCTCCTTTTTGATTCTCCGTTAATACTCACTAAAGAAAAGTTTGTTCCTATCTTAAAGAGTATCAATTCAAATGAAACCCATTAAGTCTTTTCTTTTGACTTTGGTATATTTCGTTTGAATTTGCTTGACTATGATTATAAAGATATAATCTTAATCTTTCTTTAAGTGGGTTATTATGTGTTTCAACAGCTGGTTGATGATGTCTATTTAATAAGGCAGTTTCTTAATTATTACGGCGAAAGTTGTAAAACTAAAAAACCTGCTAAGTTTGCCTAGCAGATTTTAGATAAGTTTACTTCAAAAAACGCTGTAAGAAAACTTTAGTGCGTTCTTCTTGAGGATTTTCAAAGATTTGTTTAGGTTTTCCGCTTTCTGCAATGACACCTTGATCCATAAAGATAACGCGGTCTGATACATCGCGGGCGAAGTCCATTTCGTGAGTAACAATCAGCATAGTCAGGCCTGATTTGGCTAGATCTTTGATTGTTTTTAAAACTTCACCGACCATTTCAGGATCAAGAGCAGATGTCGGTTCGTCAAAGAGAATGGCCTCTGGATTTACGGACAGGGCACGCGCGATAGCAACCCGCTGTTTTTGCCCGCCTGAAAGCTGACTGGGTTTTGCCTTCCAATACTGTTCAGTCATACCAACTTTGTTGAGGTTGTCTTTAGCGATTTTTTCTGCTTCTGTACGATTGCGCTTGAGGACGGTTGTTTGGGCAACTATGGCATTTTCAAGAACATTAAGATTGTTGAAGAGATTGAAAGATTGGAACACCATCCCTAAATTCTCACGATATTTGGTTAAGTCATAATTTTTTTCAAGCACATTTTGTCCGCGATAGAGAATCTTACCGCCAGTAGGTTTTTCAAGGAGGTTAATAGAGCGTAAAAATGTTGATTTACCAGAACCTGAGGAACCAATAATGGAAATGACTTCTCCCTTTTTGACTGTTAGAGAAATGTCTTTGAGAACTTCATTTTTTCCGAAGGATTTTTTTAAATGGTTAATTTCTAAAATAGTATCAGTCATTAGTGTGTTTCTCCTTCAATTTTAGTGTAATTGTCTTGGTCCATTTTTCTTTCAATCAAACGGAGAATACGTGTCACTGTAAAGGTTAAAATAAAGTAGATAACAGCGATAATAAAGAAGGTTTGGAAATATTGATAAGTTTGGGTTGCAACGGTATTACCTGAGAAATAGAGTTCCACAACAGAAATGACATTCAAAACAGAGGTATCCTTGATATTAATGACAAATTCATTACCTGTCGCAGGGAGAATATTGCGGACAACTTGTGGAAGAACAATCTTTCTCATGGTTTGTCTGTGAGTGAAGCCAAGTGCTGTTGCTGCTTCAAACTGTCCTTTGTCAACGGCGAAGATACCGCCACGAACGATTTCACTCATATAAGCACCTGTATTAATAGAAACAATAAAGATAGCAGCCAGTGTACGATCAAGAGAGACTCCAAAAGCTTGAGCCGTTCCGTAGTATATCACCATGGCTTGTACAATCATAGGTGTTCCTCGGAAGACTTCAATATAAACTGTGAGTAACCATCCAAAAATTTTTTGTAACCAAGCTAAGATGAGATTGGACGCTTTTGGAGCAGTACGATAAACACCAATAAGAAGGCCGATAATCAATCCAGCAATCGTACCAATAATTGAAATGAGTAAAGTAACACCTGTCCCGCGGAGGAGAGCTTTCCAGTTATTTTGGATAATTTTGCTGACTTGATTGAAAAAGCTCGTTTTAGTTTTAGTCTTATCAGTTTCATTTTGGCTAGGTTGCAAAGGAATAATCTTATCCATTAGAGCAATTTGATCTTTTAAGGGAAAGTGAGCCAAAGCAGCATTGACTTGTTCTATCCGAGGGTCGCCTTTGCGCATGCCAACAGCAATAGCCACATCGGATTCACTAACTTTGAAGCCGTTTTTTAAAGAGACCATTTTAAAGTTAGCATTTGCCTTAGTAGATGACAGGGCTTCAGGGCGTTCTGAAACATAGGCATCAATAACATTGGAAGCTAAGGCTTGCCGCATTTGTGAAAAATCTCCCATAGCTGTTTCCCGAGATACTTTAGGAATCTGATTAATCAAATTATAGAGATAAACACCTTGTTGGGAGGTCACCTTTGCGCCTGAGAAGTCATTGAGATTTTTGGCTTTAGCATATTTACTGTCTTTGCGTACAACAAGAACAGGCTCGCTAGTATAGTAGCTGTTAGAAAAGGCAATTTCTTTTTTTCGTTCTTTGGTTGGACTCATTCCAGCAATAATCAGGTCAATTTTGCCGGATGTTAGGGCTGGTACAAGTCCTTCCCATTTTGTTTTAACAATGAGTGGTTTTTTGCCCAGAGCTTTAGCAATTTTTTTAGCTGTTTGAACATCGTAGCCGTTTGCGTATTGCTTTGTTCCTTCAATAGGGACAGCCCCATTGTTGCTATTGTCTTGGGTCCAGTTGAAAGGCGCATAGGCTGCTTCCATTCCAACACGTAGGTAGTTGTCTGCCTGAGCATTTGTCACACCAATAAACAGCATGAAAAAGGCAGCCAGACAGCTCAAAATTGTCTTTTTCATTCAGAAGACTCCTGTATAAAATTTTTTACTTTATCATTTTACAGCAAAAAGTAGCGTATTTCAATATCACTATCTGAAAATAGAAGGTTTATCTTTGACTGGGTTTTATGATAAAATAAGAAAAAGAATTCTTGATATTACTGAGGTTTATAAATGAAGAAATTACTGCTTTTTTTAGCAACCTGTTTATCTTTGATAACGACTAGCCTTGTTTCAGCTAAGGATGTTGATTATAATATCAGACTTTATTGGGGAAAGCTGACACTTAATAAAGATAATACAGCGACTTTTCAACAGGATCTTGTTTATGATTTTGCTTCATCCTATAATGGCCAATACGTTACCTTGGGTTCAGCAGGGAATGTACCTAAGGGATTTAAAATTAATAGCCATCCTGAAGTGAAAGCCTATGAGGTTAATAAGCAGGGAAAATTGATAAAACGCCCGATAAAGACCAAAATAGAACAGCTATCAGACGGTTATCGCGCTAAAGTCTATAATGGTGGACATAGCGGTGATCGTGTTGTCCTTTCTTTAAAGTGGAAACTTCACCATGTCACAACTATTTATTCTGATATTGCTGAACTTAATTGGACACCAATCAGTGATTGGGATGCTCCTTTAGATAAGGTCGTCCTGACGGTTAAGGGACCTTCAAATTTGCTGGCTGTAAGCAGGTTCCATGCTCATACAGGCTACTTTAAAAAGCAGCCTAAAGTCACTCAAAAAAATGGAAACTATGAAGTTAATATTGAGGGTCTTGGCAAGAATAAAAAGTTGGAACTACATGCTTATTGGGATCGTTCGGATTTTGCTGTTGCCACCGACAAGTCAAGCAAGAGATTATCAAAGTTTCAAGCTCTTGAATCTAAAATTGCCATACGTCAGAAATTTTATCCTCTTTTAGTCGGCTGGCTGTTTCCAATGGTTAGCGCCATCCTTATCCTTATTTCTACTGTTCTTTATGCGACTTGGAAAGTGGTATTGGGACAGAGAAAAGCAGCAAGACATATGCATTTATTCAGTCCGCCGGCTGACTTATCCCCTTTGATTCTTTCTCGTTATGTTTATGATTTAGAAATTCAAGAGTTATCTCCTTTGAAAACTAAACGGAAGCGATATGATTTAGGTTTTAAAGAGCTGATTCAAGCTAGCCTCTTAGACTTGATTGATCAAGGGAAATTAGTCATTGCAGATGATCATAAATCTTTTTTTGTTCCTGATTGGAATAGAGTAGAAAATTATGAAAAAAATTTTCTTATTTTTGTTTATGGTGATAATAAAAAGACCATGCCTATTGATGGTGCTTTTGCTGATTATAAAATTGACAAAAGCATTTTCAAGGGCAGCAATGAGACAGAAATTCGCAGACGGGGTGGTGAGATTCTCCATTTGTTTGAAAATCGCATGGAGAAGTTAGATAAGGCTGTTAAAAATAAAATAAGGGCTTTGAGTTTGAGTGATATTCATCGCGAGAGAACGGACGAAGAAAAGACTCAGCTTATTTTGGTTTATTTCTTTGCTTCAGCTGCCTTGCTGTTTGCCTTTTTTGTAGGAGCTTTTGCTCTTATCAAGGGTTATTGGCTGGGGCTTGGGACCAATCTGCTATTGCTTATTGTAGCCAGTCTTTTTTTGATTTTTTATCGTCGAAAAGATGATTATTATAGTGTTTCAAGTCTTCTTACGCAAGAAGGTCTTACTATCAAACAGGGTTGGGATTCTTTTGAGAATATGATTCGTGACATTAAGAAATTTGATGATGTCGAACTTGAAGGGGTTATTATCTGGAATCGCATTTTGGTCTATGCCACCCTTTACGGATATGCTGAACGTGTTCAAAATTATTTGAAAGTTAACAATATTCATTTGCAGAACTCACAAATGAATGCTTATCTTGAGATCAACCCGAGTTACTATGTGGGACGGTCAACCGCAGATTTATCAACCTATACCTCAACTGCTACGAGTGCTTCAAACTTTTCGGTATCATCTGGCAGCTCAGGTGGCGGTGGTTTCTCCGGAGGCGGAGGCGGTGGAGGCGGCGGAGCCTTCTAATTTAGTAAACAAGTCAAATAGAGTCAGTTATGACTCATATGAAGTAAATAAAAGGGAGAAAAGATATTGTTTTTTGAAATCATTAAGGCTATTATTTTTGGGATTGTGGAGGGGATTACCGAGTGGCTTCCTATCTCAAGTACTGGGCATTTGATTTTAGTGGAAGAATTTATTCACTTTAATAATGCCAATGCAGCTTTTACCAATATGTTTAATGTGGTGATACAGCTCGGTGCTATTTTAGCGGTTGTTGTTATTTATTTTGATCGTTTAAATCCTTTTAAAAGCGGTAAAACAGCGCGTGAAGTGCAGATTACTTGGCAGCTTTGGGCAAAGGTTATTTTATCAGCTTTGCCAGCAGCTGTGATTGGCCTCATATTTGATGACTGGCTGGATGCACATTTCCAAAATTTCTTTAGCGTTGCTTTGATGCTGATTCTTTATGGTATTGCCTTTATCTACGTTGAAAGACGCCATCAAGGTGTTGAACCGCAGGTAACTCATTTGGTAAGTTTGCCTTATAAAACAGCCTTTTTCATTGGTCTGTTTCAGGTGCTGTCATTAATTCCGGGAACAAGCCGATCAGGTGCAACTATTTTAGGTGGTATTTTGCTGGGAACCAGTCGGCAAGTCGCAACGGAATTCACTTTCTTTCTCGGAATACCGATTATGTTTGGTGCTAGCCTTGTAAAGGTGCTTAAATTTATTGTATCGGGAACAATTCTAACTGGCAGTCAACTTTTCATTTTACTGGTGGCTATGTTAGTTGCCTTTGCAGTCAGCCTTTACGTTATTCGCTTCTTAACAGATTACGTTAAAAACCATGATTTTACTTTCTTTGGGAAATACCGTATCGGTTTAGGGATACTTCTTTTATTTTACGGCTTAATGAAGGTCTTATTTGGTTGAAAATTTGCTTGTCATTTTTCCCTGCTCTAAAATTGAAAAAAATGGGCTTTTCTTGTATAATGAAATGACTACTCGTATGAGGTAAAGACTATGGAAATGAAACAAATCAGCGAAACAACGCTAAAAATTACCATCAGTATGGAAGATTTAGAAGAAAGAGGTATGGAATTAAAAGATTTCTTGATTCCGCAGGAAAAAACGGAAGAATTTTTCTATACTGTTATGGATGAGCTGGACCTGCCTGAAAATTTCAAGGACAGTGGAATGCTGAGCTTTCGCGTAACACCAAGGAATGATCGCATTGATGTTTTTGTCACTAAATCAGAAATCAATAAAAATCTTAATTTAGAGGATTTGTCTGATTTTGATGATATTTCAAAAATGTCCCCAGAGGATTTCTTTAAGACCTTGGAGGAAACCATGCGTGAAAAGGGGGATGCTGCAGCTCTGGATAAATTGGCTGAAATTGAGAAAAGAGAAGAAGAGAAGACTCAGCAAGAACAAGGTGAAACTAAGGAAAAGAGGGACTACGTTCACTTTGTGCTGGACTTTCCTAATATTCAGCAAGCCATAAGTTTTGCCAAGACAGTTGACTATGATGTAGAGGCTTCAGAACTTTTTAAGGAGTCTGACGCTTATCACATGACTGTTCTGCTTAATCTCAAAGATAAACCTGATTATTATGCTGATCTTATGTTTGCAAGAATGTTGGAGCATGCTGGTAGAGGAACAAAGACACGTGCTTATCTATTAGAACATGGCATTCAGCTTATTAGGGCAGATGCTCTGCAAGAATTACAGATGATTGGATGAGTTAGATGATGCCAATTACCTTAAAATTTGTTCTTGTACTCATTGGGACACTTTTGATTTCACTTGTTTTAACTCCTTTAGTTAGATTTTTCGCTTTTAGAGTGGGTGCAGTCGATAATCCTAATGCGAGACGGATTAATAAAGTCCCTATGCCCAGTGCAGGAGGATTAGCCATTGTTATTTCATTTGTGATTGCAACACTAGTTCTCATGCCCATGATTTTAAAAACACAAATCGGGGGAAAATCTTATTTTGAATATATCTTACCAGTTGTTCTTGGTGCCTTAGTGATTGCCTTGACAGGTTTTATTGATGATGTTTATGAACTGTCAGCTAAACTAAAATTCTTAGGGACTTTGCTTGGTGCTGTTATTATTTGGATTTTTACAGACTTTCGATTTGATAGTTTTAAGATTCCTTTTGGTGGTCCCATGCTCCATTTTAGTCCTTTGTTAAGTTTCTTTTTAACAATTTTGTGGGTTGTAGCGATTACCAATGCTGTTAATCTGATTGATGGTTTGGATGGTTTGGTTAGTGGTGTTTCAATCATTAGTCTCACCACTATGGGTTTAGTATCTTATTTTTTTCTTTATGATACGGATATCTTTTTAACCTTTACCATCTTTGTTTTAATCTTTGCTATCGCTGGTTTTTTCCCTTATAATTATCATCCTGCCATTATTTATCTTGGTGATACAGGAGCCTTGTTTATTGGTTTTATGATTTCGGTTCTGTCTCTCCAGGGTTTAAAAAATGCAACTGCGGTCGCTGTTGTTACTCCTATTATTGTTTTGGGTGTCCCTATTGTCGATACGACAGTTGCCATTATCAGACGAACCTTATCAGGTCAGAAATTTTATGAAGCTGATAATATGCACTTACATCATAGATTGCTTGCTATGGGATTCACTCATCGTGGAGCTGTTTTAGTCGTCTATGGCATTGCCATGTTCTTCTCTTTAGTATCTCTGCTTTTAAATGTATCCAGTCGTCTGGGAGGTATCCTTCTTATGATTGGTGTTGCCTTTGCCTTGGAAATTTTCATCGAAGGTTTAGAATTTTGGGGACCTAAAAGAACACCGCTCTTCAAACTTTTGGCTTTTATTGGCAATAGTGATTATCGTCAAGAAGTAGTAGCTAAATATCGCCGCAAGAAGAAAAAATAATTTTTAGACAAGAAGAAAGTCCAATTGGACTTTTTTTGCTATAATGAATAATGATAAGATGAAAGGAGTGTACAATGTCTGTACTAGAAATAAAAGATCTTCATGTCTCCATTGAAGATAAAGAAATTTTGAAGGGTGTCAATTTGACCTTAAAAACAGGTGAAATTGCAGCTATTATGGGTCCAAATGGGACTGGGAAATCAACGCTTTCAGCAGCTATTATGGGTAATCCTGTCTTTGAAGTCACACAAGGAGAGGTTTTACTTGATGGTGAAAATATTTTGGAAATGGAAGTGGATGAACGAGCCCGTTTAGGACTTTTTCTTGCCATGCAATACCCATCTGAAATTCCTGGCATCACCAATGCAGAATTTATTCGCGCAGCGATGAATGCTGGTAAGAAAGATGATGAGAAGATTTCTGTTCGTGATTTCATCATGAAACTGGATGAAAAAATGGAATTGCTGGGTATGAAAGAAGAAATGGCAGAGCGCTACCTTAACGAAGGCTTTTCTGGTGGTGAGAAAAAACGTAATGAAATTCTCCAGCTTCTCATGTTAGAGCCTAAATTTGCCCTTCTCGATGAAATTGACTCTGGTCTTGATATTGATGCCCTTAAGGTCGTTTCTAAGGGAGTTAATGCCATGCGTGGTGAAGGCTTTGGTGCTATGATTATTACCCACTACCAACGTCTGCTTAATTACATCACACCAGATATTGTTCATGTTATGATGGATGGTCGTGTTGTATTATCTGGCGGACCAGAGCTGGCAGCTCGACTCGAAAAAGAAGGTTATGCCCAAATCGCTGAAGAACTCGGTCTTGAATACAGCGAAGAAGTCTAATTTGTAACTTCTTAACAAGAAAGAAAGGGAGTAACAAATGACAAAAGAATCTATTTTAACATTTTCACAATCTAAGGCAGAGCCTGCTTGGCT
Organism: Streptococcus troglodytae; assembly: GCF_002355215.1. NCBI lineage: Bacteria > Bacillati > Bacillota > Bacilli > Lactobacillales > Streptococcaceae > Streptococcus > Streptococcus troglodytae. Next base: position 1,872,826 of record NZ_AP014612.1, on the reverse strand, counting down.
ACAAGAAAAACGCTTAGCGGCCTTTGATAAGATTGATGATTTAGAGCTTCCAAGAATTGAACGTGTTAAATTTAAACGTTGGAATCTTGGAGATGGCACGATTGCTGAAAGTCCAATTTCCGCTAATGTTCCAGACTTCACTTCTTTTGGAGAGAATCCTAAGTTGGTTCAGATCGGCACACAAACGGTTTTAGAAAGTTTGCCAGCAAAGCTTGTAGAACAGGGGGTCGTTTTTGCAGACTTCTATTCAGCTTTAGAGGAAATCCCGCAAGTGATTGAAAAGCACTTTGCAACTGCTCTTAAATTTGATGAAGATAAGTTATCGGCCTATCATACAGCTTATTTTAACAGTGGAGCCGTTCTTTATGTGCCTGATAATGTTGAGATTGACCTGCCTTTGGAAGGCATTTTCCTACAAGATAGTACTAGCGATGTGCCACTGAACAAGCATATTTTAATCATTGCTGGACGCCATGCCAAGGTTAATTATTTGGAGCGTTTTGAGACGATTGGAGATAGTGATGTAAAGGCCACCGCCAATATTGCAGTTGAGGTTTTAGCACAGGCAGGCAGTCAAGTGAAATTTGCTGCTATTGATCGTTTGGGCAATAATATAACGACTTATATCAGCCGTCGCGGGCGTCTTGATAATGATGCCAGCATTGATTGGGCACTTGGTGTCATGAATGAAGGCAATGTTATTGCTGATTTTGACAGCGATCTTATTGGTAATGGCAGTCATGCTGAGTTGAAAGTTGTTGCGGCGTCAAGTGGTCGTCAAATTCAAGGAATTGACACTCGAGTGACCAACTACGGCAATAACTCTATTGGGCATATTCTCCAACATGGGGTTATCTTGGAACGTGGAACGCTAACTTTCAATGGTATTGGTCATATTATCAAGGGAGCTAAAGGAGCAGATGCTCAGCAAGAAAGTCGTGTCCTCATGCTTTCTGATAAGGCCAGAAGCGATGCCAATCCAATCTTGCTCATTGATGAAAATGAGGTGACAGCAGGACATGCCGCTTCTATTGGACAAGTTGACCCAGAAGATATGTATTATCTAATGAGTCGCGGCATTGACAAAGAGACAGCAGAACGTTTAGTTATTCGCGGTTTCCTTGGAACAGTTATTACTGAGATTCCTGTCAAGGCAGTTCGTGATGAAATGATTGCTGTTTTGGATGAAAAATTGGATAAGAGATAAAATCATGACATTAGATACTCAAAAGATGAAACAGGATTTTCCCATTTTAAAACAAATTGTCAATGATGAACCCTTGGTTTATCTTGACAATGCAGCTACAACTCAAAAGCCAAAACAGGTTTTAGCTTGTTTGAATGATTATTACCATCAGGATAATGCTAATGTCCACCGTGGAGTCCATACTTTAGCTGAAAGAGCAACAGCTGCTTATGAAGCTGCTCGTGAAAAAGTCCGTCGTTTTATCAATGCTGACTCAACTAAAGAAATTCTCTTTACGAGGGGGACAACAACAGGTTTGAATTGGGTTGCTCGTTTTGCTGAGGAAGTGTTACAAGCAGATGACGAAGTTCTTATTTCTGTCATGGAACATCATTCTAATATCGTTCCATGGCAGGAAGCTTGCCGAAAAACGGGTGCTAAGTTGGTTTATGCTTATTTAAAAGATGGACAGCTTGATTTAGAGGATCTTAAAAATAAAGTTTCTGCTAAAACAAGATTTATTAGTTTAACCCATATTTCTAATGTGCTGGGCTGTATCAATCCTGTTAAGGAAATCGCTCAGCTGGCTCATCAGTATAATGCTTACATGGTTGTTGATGGGGCACAGTCGGCGCCTCATATGACCATAGATGTTCAGGAGTTGGATTGTGACTTTTTTGCTTTTTCAGGTCATAAGATGCTAGGACCTACTGGTATAGGTGTTCTTTATGGTAAGGAAGACATTCTTAAGCAAATGAGCCCTGTTGAATTTGGTGGTGAGATGATTGATTTTGTTTATGAACAACAGACCACTTGGAAGGACTTGCCTTGGAAGTTTGAAGCAGGAACACCAAATATTGCGGGAGCTATTGCTCTTGGTGCAGCTCTTGATTACTTAGAAAAATTGGGAATGGAACAGGTACAGGCTCATGAGCAAGAATTAGTGGCTTATGTTTTGCCTAAGTTGCAAGCTATTGAAGGGTTGACGGTTTATGGACCTGAGAATCCTGCAAAGCATATCGGGGTCATTGCCTTTAATCTTGAGGGTCTTCATCCTCATGATGTAGCAACAGCACTTGATTATGAAGGTGTTGCTGTTCGAGCCGGACATCATTGTGCACAGCCACTGATCAATTATTTAGGCCTTCATTCAGCAGCGCGTGCAAGTTTTTATATTTATAATACAAAAGAAGACTGTGACAAACTAATAGAAGCGATTCTTAAAACAAAGGAGTTCTTTAATGGCACTCTCTAGATTAGATAGTCTTTATATGGCAGTTGTCGGGGATCATTCGAAAAATCCTCATCATCATGGTTTTTTAGAAGATGTGGAACAGGTTAATCTTAATAATCCCACTTGCGGTGATGTCATCAGTTTATCGGTTAAATTTGATGGCGATAAAATATCAGATATTGCCTTTGCAGGTGATGGCTGTACGATTTCAACCGCCTCATCCAGTATGATGACAGACGCTGTTATTGGCAAGACTAAAAAAGAAGCCCTTGAATTAGCAGATATCTTTTCTAAAATGGTTCAAGGGGAAAAAGATGATAGACAAAAGGAATTGGGAGATGCAGCATTTCTTGCGGGTGTTTCCAAATTTCCTCAACGTATCAAATGCTCAACCTTGGCATGGAATGCCCTTAAGAAAGCTATTGAGCGACAAGAAAAATTAAAGAATTAAGAAAGGGTATTATGCCGGAAAACGAAAGAGTAGAACCAAAGCCAATTGACATAGGAGACTATCAATTTGGCTTTCATGATGATGTTAAGCCGATTGCATCGACTGGAAAAGGTCCGACGAAAGAGGCTGTTCGAGAAATATCCCGTATCAAAGGTGAACCAGAATGGATGTTGGACTTCCGTCTTAAATCGCTGGAGATATTTCATAAAATGCCTATGCAAGAATGGGGTCCTGACTTAACAGGTATTGATTTTGATGATATTATTTACTATCAAAAACCAACTGATAAACCAGCACGTTCATGGGAGGAAGTTCCAGAAAAAATCAAAGATACTTTTGAAAAGATTGGTATTCCTGAAGCGGAACGTGCTTATTTAGCCGGAGCTTCAGCTCAATATGAATCAGAAGTGGTTTATCATAATATGAAAGAAGAATATGATAAACTTGGTATTGTCTTTACGGATACTGATTCAGCTCTTAAAGAATATCCCGAACTTTTCAAAAAATATTTTGCAAAATTGGTGCCGCCAACTGATAATAAATTAGCAGCCTTAAATTCAGCGTTTTGGTCGGGTGGAACCTTTATCTATGTGCCAAAAGGTGTTAAAGTAGATATTCCATTGCAGACTTACTTCCGTATCAATAATGAAGGAACGGGACAATTTGAACGAACCTTGATTATTGTTGATGAGGGTGCCAGCGTGCATTATGTGGAGGGATGTACAGCACCGACTTATTCAACAGCTAGTCTGCATGCTGCTATTGTTGAAATTTTTGCCCTTGATGGTGCTTATATGCGTTATTCAACCATTCAAAACTGGTCAGATAATGTTTACAATTTGGTCACTAAACGAGCCAAAGCTATGACAAACGCAACGGTAGAATGGATTGATGGTAATCTGGGTGCCCATACAACCATGAAATACCCATCTGTTTATCTTGACGGAGAAGGCGCGCGTGGTACTATGCTATCCATTGCTTTTGCCAATCGTGGTCAGCATCAGGATACAGGAGCTAAGATGATTCATAATGCTCCCCATACCAGTTCTTCTATTGTCTCCAAATCTATTGCTAAAGGTGGAGGAAAGGTAGACTATCGTGGGCAAGTGTCTTTCAATAAGTCATCTCAAAAATCTGTTAGTCATATTGAATGTGACACTATTATTATGGACGATATTTCAGCATCTGATACTATTCCTTTTAATGAAATCCACAATTCACAAGTTGCTCTGGAACATGAAGCTAAGGTGTCAAAAATTTCAGAAGAGCAGCTTTATTATCTCATGAGTCGTGGTTTAACGGAGTCAGAGGCTACTGAAATGATTGTTATGGGCTTTGTTGAGCCTTTTACCAAAGAACTTCCTATGGAATATGCGATTGAGCTTAATCGTTTGATTTCCTATGAAATGGAGGGTTCAGTCGGTTAATTAACACGTTATAATTAAGTTTTAGAAACAAGGAGCTATTATTGTTTCTAAAGCTTTTTTATTTATATTAAAATAAACTTTAAATCAAGTAGGAAGCCAGCAGACTGGTAAAATAACTAAAGAGGCAGATGAATGGTAGCTTCAAAATTTTGTTCTGCAATCATTAACGAATCAATCTATTGTCTCATTAAACTCAAAAAGGAGAGACAGTGGATTTGAAAGGGGTTTCAAAAAATGTTAGAATAACTGAAATAAGAATTTATGTTTAGTTGTGAAAGGAGAAGAGATGAAAAGAAAGTTTATCATTCTTATAGGCCTCTTTGTTAGTCTTTTGATAGTGACAGCTTGTGATCTTCAAAATGTTAATCAGTCCGTTAAAAAAGCGCAACAAGCAGTGAACAAACGTGATGATAAGATGACTGTCAGCGATTTCTTTAAGAAGGTCAAAAGAGCCAATCGTTCTGTAGAAACGGTGCATTTCGATATGACGACTGACGTAGAGTCACGTACGCGAAAACATCAGACCATGACAGCTGATATTGGTTATGATTCTTATGCTGCTAGTATTAATAGAGCTAACATTATTATTGAAGAAACAACTAATGGTGTGGATAGTTATCAAGAGTTAGTTGGTAACCAAAATAGTTCTCAATCACGGACTTCTAAAGACGGCAATTGGACTAAGTCAAACTCTGCAGGTAGTTATCGGGTTTATCCTAGTTATTTTAATTTTTTAAAAGTACTATATACCATGAAAGACGATTTGGTTCTTAAGCAAAGCGGCAATGTCTATAGGCTTAGCTTACGCAGTCAGAATGTAGATATCGTTTCTTTGTTTCAGGAAGAGTTGAATCTCTATTTGAGGGGAGTTAGTCAGTCAGAGTTGAAGAAGAGATTTGAAGTTACCTTTGATAAGAAAACTTTTCATTTGAAAACATTTAAATTGAGCTTATCTTATACTGGTAGCAGGGGACAGCTTGATATGATGGTCAAGGGTGAATTTTCGAAATGGAATAAGCTTTCAGATTCTCAATTTTCTGTATCCGATTCGGATGCTTAGATAATTTGTTCGTCTTACTGATTGAGCTTTAGGTTTTGTAAAATAAAACTTCTCAGCTTATTTTAGCAGAAATCAGAGAATAGAACAGAAGAACTATAATCCACACATAAGCCAGCGTTTTTAGACGCTGGCTTTACTTGTTTAAGTCTCACTGCTTTTGATTTATCACCGGACTCTTTTTCACTATAACTTCTCATTGACGTATCTGACAAAATGATTCCACCATACTTTAAGAAAGAAGCTGCGCTTCACTTCTTTTTTAGCAACTAATGGGATACTCGGTGGTGTCTCTAGATAGCCTTGACCAACGGGATTGTCATCTTTAAAAGTAGCCTTTCCGACTAGTTGTCCTTTTTTAATAACTGCTGTATAACCATTTTTTTTAGAAGTGATGGAGACAGTATTTTTTTTATGAGATAGTTTATTTTGAATGACGGTAAAATTCTTTTTAGCGACAGCAGGAACAGTTGCTCTTTTACCATCAATCACCTTGACCTTGCTTCCCTGATAAGTCTGACCTTTGTGAATAAGTGTGATGGGTTCATAGGTATTATTGACATAGTTTAACAAATTATTAGTAGCTTGAAAACGTGCGGCATCATCATCACTATCAGACTTGTCGGCATTTAAAATGACAGAAATCAGACGCATACCATTTTCCTTTGAAGTCGCTACAAAGCAAGCACCTGCTAATTCGGTTGTCCCTGTTTTTAGACCATCAACACCTTCACGCGCATAAGGCATATTTGGCAGCATATAATTATAGGTTTCCATTTTATTTCCTGAAAAATCACTGTTTGTTTTTTCCGTGATTTTTAGAACTTGTGGAAATTCTTTGATTAAGTGATGAGCGACGATAGCAACATCTCTGGCACTCATCATGTTTTCATCTTCAGAGCTGGAGTCGGGATAGATATGATCGCCCAAAGTTTTATTGTTAAGACCAGAAGCGTTAACTAACTTGGCATCTGTAATTCCCCATTCTTGTAGTTGCTTTTTCATCATATCAACAAATTTAGGCTCAGTACCGCCAATTTTTTCAGCCAAAGCGATAGCAGCACTATTGGCACTAGCAATCATAGAAGCTTCGACTAATTCTTTTACTGTATATTCTCTAGCATCCATGGGGACATTGCTGGCGCTGTAATCCCTTGTCAAACCATAAGGATAGTCAGAAATCTTAACCTTGCTAGACCAGGTGAGATCACCAGATTTGATTTCTTTATAAACCAAATAAACAGTCAGCATTTTGGTAATAGAAGCAATACCTGCAGTGGTATCGGCATCCTTTTCATAGAGAATCTTTCCTGTGTTAGCTTCAACAGCAATGGCATGCTTAGCAGAGACATCAAAGTTCTCTTCAGCCTTTACCCCAAAGCCGATTAGGGATATTAAAATGAATAGCAAGCATACAATCTTTTTCATCATAAACTTAATTATAGCATAATTTTAAGAGCGCATACGCTTTTCCTAAAAAACTTAATGCCTTTAAATAAAAAAGAGAAATTAGACTATCTTTTAGGAGTAAGACGATAAAAGTCATTTCTAAAAAAGTGCGATTGTGTTCTAAATTTATTTATGCTTCGTCCATAAAATGGGAGATTTAAAACCAATTTTTTCCTTGACAGAAACTTGCTAAAAGGGAGGAAATGCGCTAAAATAAGAATGATATTAGTTTCAATTTTCAAATTATTGAAAAGTAAAGAGGAGACATTATGACAGCAATAAAGAAAAGTCCATGGAAACGTGTTAGTTTAGGGTTGGTAACTGCTACTTCAGTAGCTATTTTAGCAGCCTGTGGAAATGGGAACCAGCAATCTTCCAAAAATGAAATTAACTGGTATACACCAACGGAAATCAATTCGCTGGATATCTCAAAAAGTACAGATACCTATTCTGGTATCGCTATTGGAAATTCAGGAAGTAATCTATTGCGTGTTGATGACCAAGGTAAACCAGTTCCTGACCTTGCTAAAAAAGTGGAAGTGTCAAAAGATGGCTTAACTTACACAGCAACATTGCGCAAGGGCATCAAATGGTCTGATGGTAGTGCCATTACAGCTAAAGATTTTGTTTATTCATGGCAGCGTATTGTTAATCCGAAAACAGCTTCAGAATATTCAGGTCTTGCTGTTGAATCCCATGTTAAGAATGCCAAAGCCATTAATAGTGGTAAAATCACTGACCTCAATGAACTTGGAGTCAAGTCTGATGGCAATAAAGTTATCTTCACCTTAGAATCACCGACTCCTCAGATGAAATATCTGCTTGCTTTCACAAGCTTTATGCCACAAAAACAATCCTTTGTTGATAAAGTTGGTAGTAAATATGGCACCAATGCCAAGAGTCAAATTTATTCAGGACCTTACACTTTAAGTGGCTGGAATGGCACTAACGGCAGTTTTAAACTGAAAAAGAATAAATATTACTGGAATGCTGACAAGGTTAAAATTGATACCATTAATTTCCAAACCGTTAAAAAACCTGAGACAGCTGTTCAAATGTATAAACGTGGTGAATTAGATACAGCTAATATTTCAAATACACCAGCTCTTTTCAAAGCTAACAAGGGCAATAAAGATGTCGTCGATGTCTTTGAAGCAACAACTGCTTATCTGCAATATAATCAAACAGGAACTAATAAAGCTCTTGCTAATAAGAAAATTCGCCAAGCCCTTAATTATGCCACAAATCGTAAAGCTCTTGTCGAAAGTGCAATACCGACAGGTTCACGTGCAGCAACTGGAGTAGCTCCTTATAGATTAGCTAAAGTGGATGGCAAGGATCTTTCCAAGTATGTAGCACCGGGCTATAGTTATAATGCCGCCAAGGCAAAACAACTCTTTAAGGAAGGTTTGCAAGAGATTGGCGAAACATCAGTGAAATTTACAGTGACTTCTGATGCTGATACGCCTGTATCTAAAGCCAGTCTTGACTTTCTCAAGGGAGCTTGGGAAAAAGCACTTCCAGGTTTGACAATTGAAGAAAAATTCGTGCCGTTCAAACAGCGTATTCAAGATACACAAAATCAAAACTTTGAGATTGTCATGTCTCTTTGGGGTGGCGACTATCCAGAAGGTTCGACCTTCTACAGTAATTTCACGACAAGTTCACCTTATAATGGTGGAAAATTCGTAAATTCTACTTATGATCAGGCTTATGAAAAAGCAATTACAACAGATGCCTTAAATCCTACAAAGGCAGTTGAAGATTATAAAGCAGCAGAAAAAGCTTTATTTGATGAAGCAAACGTTAATCCAATTTACTTCCGCAGCACGAAGTCATTGCAAAATCCAAGTATCAAGGGTCTGATTCGCAGTTCTACAGGTTTGAATGTGGACTTCACCTATACTTATAAGAAATAACTTTTAAGATAACAACACTTTTACACATGGCAAGGATTGGCTTGATGCCAGTTCTTGTTTTTATTGGAGAGCTTTCGCCGATAAAAACAAAGAAAAGGAATCATTATGCTCAAATATATTCTTAAACGTTTGGGAATTCTTTTGCTGACCTTATTTATAGTTGTCACTATTACTTTCTTTCTCATGAAAGCGATGAAAGGAACTCCCTTTAACAATCCCAAATTAAGTCCGGATGCTATTGCCGCTTTGAACGTTCAATATGGTCTAGATAAACCTCAATGGCAACAATATTTGCTCTATCTGAAAAATGTCTTCACAGGTGACTTAGGAACTAGTTTTCAATATACCAATCAATCTGTAACGACACTTATTGTTCAAAGGCTAGGTATTTCTGCCCAGCTTGGTTTACAAGCACTTGTCTTAGGTGTTGGAATGGGTTTGATTGTAGGTGCTCTTTCTGCGCGCCATCAAAATGATAAAATAGATGGCCTCCTAAGTGTCATTTCAACACTTGGTTATTCTGTTCCTTCTTTCATTTTGGCCGTTTTCTTGCTCAATACATTTGGCTATCGTCTGCAATTCTTACCTGTATCTGGTTGGGGCTCTTTCGCTCAGACTATTCTGCCAACTCTGGCACTGTCATTTAATCCTTTTGCTGTAACAACGCGTTTTGTTAGAAGTGAGATGATTGAAGCTTTGAACTCGGATTACATTCAACTGGCGCGTGCTAAAGGTTTGACAGAACGTCAGGTTGCCAATCACCATGCCTATCGCAATTCAATGATTCCTGTTTTGACCTTAGTGGGTCCTATGGCTGCTAATCTTTTAACAGGTTCTGTGTTGATTGAGAGAATTTTTTCTATTCCGGGTATCGGGGAACAATTTGTGAATTCCATCCCTTCCAATGACTATCCTGTTATTATGGGAACGACAATTGTTTATGCTGTTATGTTGATGAGTATGATCTTATTGACAGATATCATTACCAGCATTGTTGATCCGCGCGTTCGTTTGCAGTAAGGAGAGTGACATGGCAGATAAAAATAGAAAGTTTGTGCTCATTGGAGCAGGAAGCACCAAAGCGCAAGAAAAAATTGAAAAGCCGGCTCTATCTTTCTTACAAGATGCTTGGCGACGGTTAAAGAAAAATAAGTTAGCAGTTGTTTCACTTTGGTTTTTAACCGTATTAATCGCTTTTTCTTTGGTCTCTCCTTTGTTTGTATCACAAAAAGATGCTAATAGTTTTGATTCGGACAAGGTATCAACTTATAGTAATTTACCGCCTAATAGCGGTCTTGGTATTCCGGGTTGGAATGGTGTTTTTCAGATGCCGGGCTCTAGCAAGGCATCCAATGTCTATGAAGATCAAGCCGTTCCAAAGGGGAAAACATTCCTTTTGGGAACAGATAGTTTAGGACGTAGTCTAGGCAAACGGATTATTGTTGGTGTTCGTATTTCGCTTTTAGTAGCAGTCGCTGCTACCTGCATTGACTTACTTATCGGAGTTGTTTATGGTCTGACCTCTGGTTATGTTGGCGGTGCTGTTGATACCATTATGCAGCGGATTATTGAGATTATTTCTTCTGTTCCAAATCTAATTATCGTAACCATGTTAGGGCTTTTATTAGGGAATGGGATTGTTGCCATTATCTTGTCCATTGCTTTAACGGGTTGGACTTCAATGGCAAGGCAGGTTCGAAACATGACCTTATCATATAAGGAAAGGGATTTTGTTTTAGCTGCCAGAACTTTAGGTGAAAGCAGTCCTAAAATTGCTTTCAAACATATTTTACCCAATATTTCTGGTGTTATTATTGTGCAAATTATGATGACAATTCCTTCTGCCATTATGTATGAAGCTATTCTTTCGGCTATCAATTTAGGAGTGAAACCACCAACGTCTTCTTTGGGCTCTCTTATTTCTGATGCTCAAGAAAATTTACAATATTACCCTTATCAAATCATCTTGCCGGCTCTTGCTTTGGTCTTTATTTCCTTAGCGTTTATTTTACTTGGAGATGGTTTACGTGATGCATTTGATCCAAAATCAGGACAAGACTAGGAGGAAAATATGAGTAAGGAAAAAATTTTACAAGTCAATAACCTCCATGTCAATTTTCATACCTATGCAGGTGAAGTAAAAGCTATTCGCGATGTTAGTTTTTATTTAGAAAAAGGAGAAACGCTGGCTATTGTTGGCGAATCTGGTTCTGGGAAGTCGGTGACCACACGAACTTTAATGGGCCTGTCAGCAAAGAATGCTGAGATTTTCGGAGATATTGAGTTTAAAGGACGTAATCTAAATGATTTGAAGGAAGAAGATTGGGTTCATATTCGCGGAAATGATATTTCCATGATTTTCCAAGATCCTATGACAAGTTTGGATCCAACCATGCGTATTGGCCTTCAAATTGCTGAACCCATTATCAAACATGAAAAAGTTACTAAAAATGAGGCTCTTAAGCGGGCTCTTGATATGATGGAAAAGGTTGGTATTCCTAATGCGCAAGAGCACATCAACGATTATCCTCATCAGTGGTCAGGCGGCATGCGCCAACGCGCTGTTATAGCCATTGCTTTGGCGACTAATCCTGAAATTCTTATTGCAGATGAACCAACGACGGCTCTTGATGTTACCATTCAAGCACAAATTCTTCATTTAATGGAAGAAATTCAAAAGAATACTGACTCTTCCATTATCTTTATTACTCATGATTTGGGTGTCGTTGCAGGTATGGCGGACCGTGTTGCTGTTATGTATGCAGGCAAGATTGTGGAATATGGTACAGTAGATGAAGTTTTTTACAACCCACAGCATCCCTATACTTGGGGGCTGCTCAATTCGATGCCTACAACTCATACGGCTTCAGGCAGTTTGCATTCAATTCCCGGAACACCGCCTGACTTGTTGCAGCCCCCTCAAGGGGATGCTTTTGCTCCAAGAAATGAATTCGCTCTTGATATTGATCTTGAGGAGGAGCCGCCATTTTTTAAAGTCAGTGATTCACATTATGCTGCCACTTGGCTGTTAGATGATCGCGCTCCTAAGATTACTCCGCCGGAAAGAATTTTACAGCGTTGGAAAAAATGGAAGAATTTACAGGGAGAAAAGCATGATGACTGAAAATCGAAAAAAGCTAGTCGAAGTCAAAAATGTTTCTTTGACATTCAATAAAGGAAAAGCCAACCAAGTAAAAGCAATAGATAATGTCAGCTTTGATATCTATGAAGGAGAAGTTTTTGGACTTGTTGGGGAATCTGGTTCAGGTAAGACGACAATTGGCCGTGCTATTTTAAAACTTTACAATATTGATAAAGGAGAAATTGATTTCGAAGGCGAAACGATTTCAAAACTAAAGGGGAAATCATTATTTCATTTTCGTAAGAAAGCGCAAATGATTTTCCAAGATCCTCAAGCCAGCTTGAATAGTCGCATGAAAGTTAGGGATATTATTGCTGAAGGACTTGATGTTCATAAATTGGTCAAAAATAAGGCAGACCGTGACGCAAAAGTTCAGGATTTACTGGATCTGGTTGGGTTAAATAAGGATCATTTAACACGTTATCCGCATGAATTTTCAGGCGGTCAGCGTCAACGGATTGGGATTGCTCGTGCTTTGGCGGTTGAGCCTAAATTCATTATTGCTGATGAGCCCATCTCTGCTTTGGATGTCTCTATCCAAGCTCAGGTCGTTAATCTCATGCAAAAACTGCAGCATGAACAGGGACTAACGTACCTGTTCATTGCTCATGATTTATCAATGGTTAAGTATATTTCGGATCGCATTGGTGTGATGCATTGGGGAAAAATCGTGGAAATTGGACCATCTGATGAGGTTTACCATCACCCCATTCATCCTTATACTCAAAGTCTCTTATCAGCTGTTCCTGAGCCCGATCCAGTTTTAGAACGCCAACGTATTCATAAAGTTTATGACCCAGTTGATGAGTTAGACGGGCAGGAACGGGAAATGAGAGAAATTACACCGGAACATTTTGTCTTAGCAACAGAAGAAGAGGCAAAAGCCTATAAAGAAAAATAAAGCTGAGCTGAAAGCTCTATTTTAACTGAACTAATGACAAAATCTCATTTTTGAAATAACTAAATTAATTCATTTGTCACAGCGTGTTTTCTTGTTTTTAAGTGATATCTAATACCAGACCATTTTAATCTTAATAATAATTTATTTTTAATGTTTGGTGGCATCGTAACTTTTAGAATTTGTATTCCTAACTCTTTTGACAATTTTCTTGAGTAGTTAGGGAACCTGTCAATATTCTTTTTACGACAGCAGAAATTATTTTTATATTAAGAGTGGACCAAAATCGGTAATTGTAATGAATTGCAATTTCGATTTTGTCGTTCCACTCTTTTTTACTAAGCTAGCGTTTATCTTATAAATAAAATGGTTTATTGTTGACTTTTGAGATAATGTATAAAGGAAATCATTATATGTCATTTAGCGAAAACTAATGGTATCTGCTTTTTGTTTCTTTGTAAATGTTAATGAGAAGATAAAACATGCTCATAATTTGCCTAGTACATTTTTTGTTGAGTATGAAACCTTTTAGAAATCATACCTATTGTTTCTTTCATTTATTTTAGAATTTTTAATAAAATAAGCAAAATATTTGTCACTAATTAGTAGTAATGTTATTATATTAGCATAATGACAATGGAGGTAATCATTTATGTCAAGTTTTTTAGATTTACAAAAACAACGTCGCAGTATTTATGCCTTGGGCAAAACTGTTGATTTATCAAAGGGTGAATTAGTTGCATTAATTCAAAACGCCATTAAGCAGGCGCCGTCAGCTTTTAATTCGCAAACCAGCCGTGCTCTCATTCTTTTCGGGCAGGATTCTCAAGATTTTTGGAATAAAATAGCTTACAGCGAATTGGAAAAAGTAACACCATCAGAAGCCTTTGCGGGGACAAAAGCGAAGTTAGAAAGTTTTGCGGCTGGAGTTGGAACCATTCTGCTATTTGAAGATCAAGCTGTTGTCAAAAATTTGGAAGAAAACTTTCCGCTTTATGCAGAGAATTTCCAGCCTTGGTCTGAACAAGCACACGGTATTGCTCTTTATGCTATCTGGTTAGCACTAGCTGAACAAAATATTGGTATGAGTGTTCAGCACTACAATCCGCTTGTTGATGCTCAAGTTGCTGAAAAATATGATTTACCAGCTAACTGGAAACTGCGTGCACAAATACCTTTTGGTTCAATTGAAGTACCTGCTGGTGAGAAAGAATTCATGGCAGATCAAGACCGGTTCAAAGTTTTTGGTGACTAGCCATTAAAAATTTTGTTTAAATAATCAATAAGATAAGACGAAAAAAAGCGCCCTCATAAAGGGAACTTTTTTATTGTTTTAATGATGGTTGCTGCTAGTTAAATGAATGGGAACTTCAGGAAAGAGTTTAGCTAGAATTTTTCCTGTAATGACTTGTCCTGGCCCTTGATAACAGTAAGTGTGCATATACATAGAAGGATTGAAATTGAGTTCAATACAGGTGCAGTTTGGCTTTTCCTTGCTTGCTTTTAAGTGGGTGTCTGGAATGATCAAATCAACACCGCAGGCCCAAGCTCCCATTGCTGTCGCCATATCAGCTGCTAGTTTTTTGTAGCTAGGATCCATGGTTTCTGTCACATCAATCGAATCGCCGCCAGTTGAAACATTGGAATTCCCGCGGAGATTGACTTTTCTGTCTTTAGGTAAGATATCATCTGGTGTATAGCCTTCTTGCTGCAGCATTAGCATTTCAATATCGCCTAAATTAATGATTTCAAGAGGCGAACGATGGTCTCGGCCGCGAAGAGGATCCTTGTTTTTTTGTGCTGCGAGCTGACGAACAGTACTATAGCCATCTCCAACGACATTGGCCGCAACCCGTAAGAGAACGGCCTCGCATTTGCCGTCCAGAATGAAGAAACGGTATTCTGTTCCTGCTATAAATTCTTCCACAAGGACCGAAGAGTCTTCAATAAAGGCAATGTCAAGTGCTTTTTCGTAATCATTGTGACTGGCTGCTGTTTCAAAAATAGAAATACCAAGTCCGAAATTGGTTGTCTTAGGTTTAATAACAATAGGTTTATTTTTAATTTGGGAATAATAGCGGAGGGCCTCGTCTTTATTGTCAAATTCAGCTCCTGCTGGGACAGGGTAGCCGTTTTCCCTTAAGATTTTCTTGGTAACGACTTTATTGGCCATGGCTAGGGGGATAACGTAGTTATCTTTAGAAGTCATGTTGCCATTTTTGACATATTCAATATGGTCATTATGCCATAGTTTGAGAAATTGATCATTTTCATCTAAAATTTCAAAATGGACTCCTTTTTGGATAGCATCAAAGAGCAGCATTTGTGTTGACAATTCCATGTTTTCATAACCCTTGAGGGCATAATAATCTTGCCAAGCGTAGTTATGATAATCTTGCCCTTTTTGCTGTCCAAAATGCTCCAATGAAGCATGCTTAATATGCTCAAAGAGACGGCCGCTTAGAGTTAACTTAGGATTTTCAACTTGTTTTTTGATAGCAGTTAGTAAATCATCATAGTAACTTGGTAATTTAAAGTGCTTAATTAAGGCTTCCATTGCCTCAAGAATAAGGGCAACAGGTGCTTCTTTTGGTAGTTTTGTCAAAGGATGGCTTAAAGCAATTTTTTCATTAAGCTCTTGAGCCTTATCAAGTGCTTGGTTCAGCTTTTTTGGTGTGTCAAGCCAGAGCATGGCCAAGATAAAGAGATGGACACTGTCAATGGTTTCTTGCGTAATGCCGCGATTGTTAAAGGGATTAAGATCAAAACAGCGAAATTCTAAATAAGTGATTCCTTTAGTAAGATAGTCACGGTTATGCTTGCTGCCACGTAAACGAACGGCTGAATAAAACTCTTTTTCAGCTGACAAAGCACCCGTTTCGACATGACGCTCAATACTTGTCACATAATTTTCAAGACTGTCAAAAGGAACTTTGACATCATCAGTATTGACATAGCCTAAATGACTGTTTCGGATGGAGCGAACAGCTTGGCTAAGCTCTTCATTTAAAAATCCTTTTTCAGCTATGGGACTAGCTCCATAAAGATAAGTCAAAAACCAACGATAATTTAAAAAGTTTTGAGCTACTTTTAAGTAAAGGTCATTTTTAAAGTCAATGAAAGACTGATAACCGCTAAGTTCAAAAAGTTCATTCATTAAATCAGCACCTAGCTCCATGTTATAATGAATGCCAGATATGGATTGCAGGATTTTTCCATATTTTTTAGCTAAATACTGACGATAGGAAAATTCAAAGTTATCTTCTAACTGGGCAATTTCAATTTCGTCTTCTGTGATTTGAGGCGGCATAGATAAAGGCCAAAGGTATTGATTCTGGTCAATACTGCGTTCTGCGACATCAGTAATAGCCCCTAAAAAACGAAGGACTTCCTTGCTGGATTGAGCGACAGGCGTGATTAGTTCCATCTGGGACTCACTGTAATCTGTTTGAATATAAGGATGAAACTGGCGAGAACCTAGTGCTGTTGGATGAGGTGTCTGAGCCAGACAGTGGTTTGTTTTATTGATACGGAGACTTTCTCTTTCTAAACCAAAATTAGCTTGAAGAAGGGGTAAGTCAGAATTTGCATGCTGTAATAATTGATTGATGTGCATAGGCTGCCTCGCTTCATTGTAGATAGTAATAGTGTACAATAAATTTCCTCCTTCTGACAATTCTTTGCTACGTTTCTTGAAAAATAATCAGAAATTTCATATACTTTATAAGTAAGATATTCTTGCGGGTGAAACTCCTGCCATGTCTATTGAGAAAGGATGTGGAGCTGTTTATTGACAGCTCAGTATCAAGAATTATGACTTCAGTTGTTGTTGTTGGAACCCAGTGGGGAGATGAAGGTAAAGGAAAAATTACCGATTTTTTATCTGCTGATGCGGAAGTGATTGCACGTTATCAGGGCGGAGACAATGCAGGGCATACCATTGTTATTGATGGAAAAAAATTTAAACTGCATTTAATTCCGTCAGGAATTTTCTTTCCTGAAAAGGTTTCCGTTATTGGTAATGGGATGGTTGTCAATCCCAAATCATTGGTTGAAGAATTAGATTATCTTCATCAAGAAGGTATTGCAACAGATAATCTTCGTATTTCTGATCGTGCCCATATTATTTTGCCTTATCATATTAAACTTGACCAATTACAAGAGGCGTCCAAGGGAGATAATAAAATTGGGACTACTAATAAAGGAATCGGCCCTGCCTATATGGATAAGGCTGCACGCGTCGGTATTCGGATTGCTGACTTGCTTGATAAGGATATTTTTGCAGAACGCTTAAAAGCAAATTTGGCAGAAAAAAATCGCCTTTTTGAAAAAATGTATGAGTCAGCTCCGGTAACCTTTGACACTATTTTTGATGAGTACTATGCTTATGGTCAAAAGATTAAAGATTATGTCACTGATACCTCTGTTATCCTAAATAAGGCCCTTGATAAAGGAAAACGGGTTCTCTTTGAAGGAGCTCAAGGAGTTATGCTTGATATTGACCAAGGAACCTATCCATTTGTAACCTCATCAAATCCAGTCGCGGGTGGCGTTACCATCGGATCTGGTGTTGGACCAAGTAAAATCAATAAGGTTGTTGGTGTCTGCAAAGCCTATACCAGCCGTGTAGGTGATGGTCCTTTCCCCACAGAACTTTTTGACCAAGTGGGAGATCGCATTCGTGAAGTTGGGCATGAATATGGGACAACAACAGGCCGTCCGCGCCGAGTTGGTTGGTTTGACTCAGTTGTCATGCGTCATAGCCGTCGTGTATCAGGCATTACCAATTTGTCTCTTAACTGTATTGATGTGCTTTCAGGTCTTGATATCGTAAAAATCTGTGTTGCCTATGATTTGGATGGAAAACGGATTGATCACTACCCTGCCAGTCTCGAACAACTCAAACGCTGTAAACCTATTTATGAAGAATTGCCGGGCTGGTCTGAAAATATCACAGGGGTTCGCAGTTTAGAAGATCTTCCTGAAAATGCTCGTAATTATGTCCGCCGTGTAAGTGAATTGGTTGGTGTTCGTATTTCTACTTTCTCGGTTGGTCCAGATCGTGATCAGACCAATATTTTGGAAAGTGTCTGGGGATTGTAAAGTTAATCATTTTTATGCTATAAAAAAGAAGTCGCTTGATGTGACTTCTTTTTCATTTGGTACGATTTTAGCCAGCTGTCTCTATATAATTGCAAATACAGTCAATTTTTAAATTTGTCTTCTATGTTAAAACCCAAGAAGTCTTCTTTTAATGTTTAAAATCTAATTGGCATAAAAATTAAGAATGCCTTCTAAATTTCGACTCATTTAAAAAGCAGAAAATTATAGTCCAATTGTGAACACTTGTATGTGTGATTATTGGTCTTGTTGTTAGCGTTTTCAAGAATTATAATAAAACTATAAAAAAACTTCAAATCTTTTTAGAAAAGAGGAAAACATATGAATATTCTTATTAATATTCTAACTTGGTTCTCGCAAAATATTTTGCAAAAACCGGCCTTTTTTGTAGGTATCTTAGTATTAATTGGATACTTGCTCCTCAAAAAACCATTACACGATGTATTTGCTGGTTTCATTAAGGCAACTGTTGGATATATGATTCTGGATGTTGGTGCTGGTGGTCTAGTGACAACCTTCCGTCCCATCTTAGCAGCACTTAATTATAAATTCAAAATTGGTGCGGCGGTTATTGACCCATATTTTGGGCTGACAGCAGCAAATGAAAAGATTGCTCAAGAGTTCCCTAGATTTATTGGTACAGCAACAACAGCGCTCTTGATTGGCTTCTTTTTCAATATTCTTCTGGTTGCCCTTCGTAAGATTACTAAGATTCGTACCTTGTTCATTACAGGTCACATCATGGTACAGCAAGCTGCAACAGTCACTTTGATGGTTATCCTTTTAATTCCAGCTTTTCGCAATCAGTTCTGGGGAACTTTAGCTGTAGGGATCATCTGTGGTCTTTATTGGGCGGTTAGTTCTAATATGACTGTTGAGCCAACACAGCGCTTAACTGGCGGCGGTGGTTTTGCTATCGGACACCAGCAGCAATTTGCTATTTGGTTTACGGATAAGATTGCTCCAAAACTTGGTAAAAAAGAAGAAAATTTGGACAACTTGAAATTGCCAGCTTTCTTAAATATTTTTCATGATACAGTTGTTGCCTCAGCAACCTTGATGCTCGTCTTCTTTGGTGCTATCTTGGCTATCCTTGGTCCGGATATCATGTCTAATCCAAAAGTGATTACAACGGGTACCTTGTTTGATCCAACCAAACAAGCCTTCTTTATGTACGTTGTTCAAACAGCCTTTACATTCTCTGTTTATCTTTTTGTCTTGATGCAAGGTGTACGGATGTTTGTCGGTGAATTAACCAATGCCTTCCAAGGTATCTCTAACAAGCTTCTCCCTGGTTCTTTCCCAGCAGTTGACGTTGCGGCGTCCTATGGTTTTGGATCACCTAGTGCAGTCCTCTTTGGTTTTGCAACTGGACTTATTGGACAATTAATTACAATCGTGTTATTGATTGTCTTTAAGAATCCAGTCTTGATTATCACAGGTTTCGTTCCAGTATTCTTTGATAATGCTGCGATTGCTGTTTATGCTGACAAACGTGGAGGTTGGAAAGCAGCAGTTGTTCTGTCATTCTTATCAGGTGTGCTTCAAGTGGCACTTGGTGCAGTTGCAGTTGCCCTTCTAGGTCTGGCAGGATTTGGCGGTTATCATGGCAACATTGACTTTGAAATTCCATGGGTGCCATTTGCTTATCTTTTCAAATATGCAGGAGTTATCGGTTATGCTATTGTGGCAGTCTTCTTACTTGCTATCCCGCAAATTCAATTTGCTAAAGCAAAAGATAAGGAAGCCTACTATCGCGGAGATGCTCAAGCAGAATAAACAGCTAATATGAATTTAGCCTATCATTGTGTTATAATAGGCACGATCATTTATAGGAGGAAAAATTATGGTTAAAGTTCTTACAGCATGCGGAAATGGCATGGGCTCATCAATGGTTATTAAAATGAAGGTTGAAAATGCTTTACGTCAATTAGGTGTATCAGATATTGAGTCAGCATCATGTTCAGTTGGTGAAGCCAAAGGTTTAGCTTCAAATTACGATATTGTTGTCGCTTCAAACCATCTCATTCATGAATTGGACGGCCGTACGAATGGTAAATTAATTGGTCTTGATAATTTAATGGATGATAATGAAATTAAGACAAAATTGGAAGAAGCATTGAAATAAAAAGCGTAGTGGGTGTCTTCAATTTTGCTGAAGGCACCCATAGTTTTTAAGAAAGGAAGGATACAATGAACTTAGCACAAGCCTTTAAAGAAAATCATTCAATCCGATTAGGGTTAACAGCAAAAGATTGGAAAGAAGCTGTTAAACTATCTGTTGCTCCTCTTATTGAAAGCGGTGCAGTAAAGCCTGAATACTATAATGCTATTATTGAGTCAACTGAAAGTTATGGACCTTATTATATCTTAATGCCGGGTATGGCTATGCCTCATGCTCGTCCTGAAGCAGGCGTACAGCGCGATGCCTTTTCATTAGTGACATTGACAGAACCTGTTACCTTTACAGATGGTAAAGAAGTGCAAGTTCTCCTTGCTCTTGCAGCGACTAGCTCAAAAATTCATACATCAGTAGCTATTCCGCAAATTATTGCACTTTTTGAATTAGATCATTCCATTGAACGCCTTGTTAATTGCAAAACGCCAGAAGAAGTGCTTGCTATGGTAGAAGAATCTAAAAGCAGTCCTTATCTTGAGGGGCTTGACCTTGATTCATAAGAAGAAATGAGTTAGTACATAGAAAGAAGGAGATATAAATGACAAAACGATTACCAAATTTACAGGTTGCACTGGACCATTCTAACTTGAAAGGCGCTATTACAGCAGCGGTTTCTGTAGGAAATGAAGTAGATGTTATTGAAGCGGGAACCGTCTGTCTCCTTCAAGTTGGCAGCGAATTGGTAGAAGTCTTACGCAGTCTTTTTCCAGATAAAATCATCGTTGCCGATACAAAGTGCGCTGATGCTGGCGGTACAGTTGCTAAAAATAATGCTGTGCGTGGCGCTAACTGGATGACCTGTATCTGTTCAGCTACTATTCCAACCATGAAAGCAGCCCGCAAAGCCATTGAAGACGTTAATCCTGATAAAGGTGAGATTCAGGTTGAACTCTATGGTGATTGGACCTATGATCAGGCCCAACAGTGGTTAGATGCCGGTATATCACAAGCAATCTATCACCAATCACGCGATGCTCTGCTTGCAGGTGAAACTTGGGGAGAAAAAGATCTTAACAAGGTTAAAAAACTCATTGAAATGGGTTTTCGTGTTTCAGTAACTGGCGGTCTTAATGTTGATACCTTGAAACTCTTTAAAGGAGTTGATGTTTTCACCTTTATCGCAGGACGTGGGATCACTGAGGCAGAAAATCCTGCTGGGGCAGCGCGTGCATTTAAAGATGAAATCAAACGAATCTGGGGGTAAAGCCTATGGCACGTCCAATTGGTATTTATGAAAAGGCAACGCCTAAACACTTTACTTGGCTGGAACGTCTCAACTTTGCCAAGGAACTTGGTTTTGATTTTGTCGAGTTGTCCATTGATGAGAGCGACGAACGTTTGGCACGTTTGGATTGGTCCAAGGAAGAACGTCTAGAATTGGTTAAAGCTATTTTTGAGACAGGTGTGCGGATTCCCACCATTACTTTTAGCGGACATCGCCGTTATCCACTGGGTTCCAACGATCCCAAGAAAGAAGCGCGTGCTCTTGAAATGATGGAAAAATGTATCGAGTTTGCACAGGACATTGGTATTCGTAACATCCAGCTGGCTGGTTACGATGTTTACTACGAAGAGAAGTCTCCTAAAACACGTGCACGCTTCCTTAAAAATTTACGTCAAGCCTGTACTTGGGCTGAAGAAGCGCAAGTTATCCTATCAATTGAAATCATGGATGATCCTTTTATCAATTCGATTGAAAAATATCTAGCTGTCGAAAAAGAAATTGACTCTCCTTACCTCTTTGTCTATCCTGATACAGGAAATGTCTCAGCTTGGGGCAATGATCTTTGGAGTGAATTCTACATTGGGCACAAATCTATCGCAGCCCTTCACTTAAAAGATACTTATGCTGTTACAGAAAGTTCGAAAGGTCAATTTCGTGATGTGCCATTTGGTCAGGGCTGTGTAGATTGGGAAGCCATGTTTGATGTTTTGAAGAAAACAAATTATAATGGCCCATTTTTAATTGAAATGTGGTCTGAAAATTGTGAAACGGTAGAAGAAACGCGTGCAGCTATTAAAGAAGCACAAGAGTTCCTCTATCCTTTAATTGAGAAAGCGGGGTTACGTTAAATATGTTAGTACCTGAACTGCGCGAACGCGTCTACAAAGCTAATATGGAACTGCCAGAACATAGTCTGGTTAAGTTTACTTGGGGCAACGTCTCGGCTGTTGATCGTGAAGGCGGCTATATTGCCATTAAACCATCTGGAGTTGCTTATGACAAATTATCGGCGGAAAATATGGTCATTACAGACCTTGATGGAAATATCCTTGAAGGAGACTTGAATCCTTCGTCAGATTTGCCAACGCATGTCGAATTGTACAAAGCTTTCCCGGAAGTTGGCGGTATTGTCCATACACACTCAACTGAAGGCGTGTCTTGGGCACAGGCCGGCCGTGATATTCCTTGTTACGGAACAACACATGCAGATACCTTCTATGGGGCAATTCCATGTGCGCGTGCTTTGACGCCGGAAGAAATCAATGGTGAATATGAAAAAGAAACCGGAAAAGTTATCATTGAAGAATTTAAAAAACGCGGACTTGACCCTTTAGCTGTTTCTGGTGTCACTGTCCGCAATCACGGACCATTTGCTTGGGGAAAAGACGAAAAGTCAGCTGTATACAATGCAGTTGTCTTAGAAGAAGCAGCTCGCATGGCGAGATACACAGAAAGTATCAATCCAGAAGTGCAAGAAGTGCCGCAAGCACTCAAAGATAAACATTATCTCCGTAAGCATGGTAAGAATGCTTACTATGGGCAAAAAGACGATAGTCATTAAAAAGAGGAATGATTGTTTCAGATTGAAGACAAACCTTTCGAGGTTTAGTCTTTTTTACTTTCAGAGAGATCAATGAACAAAACACCTTTTCCTTTTTGTGAATAAATCTGTGTCAGATTAATAAAGTGAAAAAATTTTAGAAAGCATAGAGAAACATAATATAACAATATAAAAGATAAAGGCTTTGTTTATATAAAAAGCCCTTCTTGTCAATATTAATAAAAGTTTTATAAGAACCATTAATAACATTAAGAAATTCTAATTTACCAGAAAAATTTCTGTTACTTTTCACTTTATTGTTCTTGATATTAAAATTCTGGAATATTATTGTACCTGTCATTTTAAAATGTTAAAATGACATTAGAACATATAGAAAAGGGGAATTTGGGGAATTTTATGAATTCATTAGCATTTGAAGAGTTTGAAGCAGTAGGAGCAGTAAGAACAGTTACTCTTCCAATTGTTGGTAGTGTAGCAGGAGCTACAGCAGGGGCTTATGGCGGTGCTGCAACTGGTTTTGTGGCTGGTGCTGCTGTTAATACTTGGGGACCTTGGATTTAAGCTCTATCAGGAGGACTACCATATGTTGTCACCGAAATTAGGAAGAGCTGTTCTTTTTAGTTATCCTATCTTATTGCTCATTTCCTTATTATTACCAATTAAAAATATTAAACTGATTGTATTTATGATATTTATGATAGAGAATATTTTAGTATTAATATTTTATTGGAAAAGTAAACATCTCTCATAAGTGATATGATAGAGACTATTAAAATGAATCAATAGCCTAATTCTTGTAAGAATTAGGCTATTTGAGTAAAAATAGGTTTCATATGAATAGAAATCGAAAATAAATTGTTGGCTCCTTAGCAGGCCTGAAGGCAATTCCTGTTGCTTCTCTAGCTATAGGTGCAACCTTTGGTGGATTATGTGGAGCCGTTGGCGGAGGATTCACCGGTGGTGTTACTGGTTATGAGAAGCTTTCATTTTAGTTACAGTCATTTTATTTCTCATAATTGAAGGGAAAATTTTATGTTTTCAAAGAAATCTATCATTGTTAGTTATACTTATATGTTGGCTATACCTATTTGTCTTATGCTGTATGCCATCTTTCCAAGTATAAGAGATTTTGTTTCCACTATATATCTAATAGGGACGATGTTAGTTATCGTTTTTTGCTGGAAAGATTTTTTCAAACTGATGCAACTGCTAAGAGAGTATTGGAAAAATAAAAAAGGATGATTTCATGTTCTTACATGAAGCTTTTAGATAGTGTACCTTTTATATTAATGATTTCAATCATATTTCTCTTTAAATATGGGATAGACAATATTTCGAAATGCCAATAAAATAATAATTATCAGAAAATTTGCACCTGTTTTTTCATTTTATTTCCATCAAAGTTAAAAACTAGAAACATTATTGAACCTGTTATTTAAAAATGCTAAAATGACAG
The DNA here is from genome assembly GCF_002355215.1 of Streptococcus troglodytae. Taxonomy (NCBI): domain Bacteria; kingdom Bacillati; phylum Bacillota; class Bacilli; order Lactobacillales; family Streptococcaceae; genus Streptococcus; species Streptococcus troglodytae. The sequence continues at coordinate 1,848,521 of NZ_AP014612.1, read as the reverse complement.
CAATATTTAGAAAAGGTGATATTGGTTTATGCACATAATTCAGTCAATTTTAGTGTTACTTGTTCTTTGTGTTTTAGCACTTATTTCTTACCGTAGTAAAAACATTATTATTTCATTTATATGTGTCATCATTTTGCTTGCTTTATTTGTTTATTATCTTTTGCATTAGTGAAAGCAAAAGTATTTTCAAATTTAAATTTAGTCAAGTTAATGACTTGTGGTGCTAGTTTAGTAGCCTAGTTCTAAAAGATGAAACTATCATACAATTATTAATTTACTCTTAATCAATAAAAGTTCAAATTATTGATTATATGATGGTTTTATGATATGAAAGGTTTCAGTTATGATAAGTACGGAATTTAGATTAAAAAAATGTTAGGAGCTTGATATAAAAGTTTCGGTACATACTATAATAATTTGTCTGTTGTATTGTAATCAGTATGAGCATTTTAGTGTTTATTCCAAAAAGGAATTTTTGGAAACACAGCAACTTTAGACTCAATGGCATTTGATCATTTTGATGCAACGGCTAGAGATTATCTATCTGCTACAGATGGCTCGGGAATTATATCTGGTTTATTTGGTGCTGCAGTTAATGGTAGTACAGAAGCAATTGAATGGGGATTTGCAGGTGCAGGAGTTGGAACTTTAGGATTGGAAGTTCCTATCGTGGGCGAGATCACTGTTGCGGGTGGTGCTGCTATTGGTGCAACTGCAGGTTTTATTCATGGTGCGTATAATGGATTTGTAACAGGTTATTAATATGTTAGATTTTAAGAAAATCTTGGTGGTTGCAATGACAGCAACGATTATCTCAGGGATTTTAGCCAGGATTAGTGCGACTAGCGGAAATAATACGACAAAATATTGTTGTCTTACTTTGCTAATTTTGGTGGATCTGATTTCACTAATCGTTATCGGTGTTAGTTATTTTAAGACTAAGTAACAAGTAATCAAATTCAGACTTTAAAGCTGTAAAATTCACCGTAGTTCTATCATATTTTAGTTTCTCTTTAATCATTTTCTTTTGTCAAATTATATTTTGTTAATAGTGAGTTTTATGATACTACCGCTTATATCACACTATAGTAAAAGTTCATTTGTTAGGATCGCTTGTTTTATTATTTTTCTGTTTGAATATATTTGGCTCTTTGTCAACTGTAGTGGGTGGCATTTCTGGCTTTGGAGCTGGCCTCGGAGCAAGCATTGCATTGGCGCGAGTGTCTCTTCCTATGGCAGCAGAAAGCAGTTCCTTGGCTAATTGGAGTTGCAACTATTACAGGTGCTGCAGCTATTTATTATGGCGCTAATTAATGTTAATGATTGGAATACACCAATATGATAATAAAAGATGAAAAAACACGAAGGATAATTTTTTACTGTCTTGGCTTTTGCTTGCCACAGGCCTTGCTTTGGTTGAGTGGTCGCATTCAAAAATCATAGCAATAGTACTATTTACTGTACTCACAGCTACGGCTGTTTTCAGTTTTTTTAGCAAGAAGAAAGTTCAAAAGAAGAATAATGAAAGCGCCTCCGAAGCAAATGATTCAGTTGACAGCAATATGATGGCGAATCGAACACGAAAGATAATTTATGTGCTGTCTTGGTTTATATTTGCGATAGTCACTGCTGTCATTATATGGCGTTATTCAAAAATTATAGCAGCATTGGTATTTATTGCTATAACAGCTGTGAGCATTTTCAGCTTTTTTAGCATAATAAAAGTTGAAGGGAAAAACAATAAAAATTTTAAATTATCTCCTCACTGAAACTATAGGAGCTGATTATAGTCTATGAGTAAACGTCTATTTCAAAATAGCTTGCTGACGGTTTTTGTAATAATGGGATTACTAGCTACACACCGATAAGATCCCTTAAGTACATTCTTGTTGGTTTAATGGCCTTAGAAGGACTTTCTCTCATTGTGATTGATGGCGCAAAACTATTAAAAAGGATTAGGCATTAGAAATGTTGAAATCTTTAAAAGAGTTGAGATGATCGACTCACTTTATTTGAGTACCTCAATCTAGCTTGGGTCAGATCATTTTGGAATGCTAACAATAGCAGCTATCAGAAAAGTTGTAAGATTCTTTCTTTTTATTATCATCTGTATTAAAGTTCTGGAATATTATTGTATATGCTGTTTTAAAATGTTAAAATGATGATAACTTGGAGAATTAGAGAAGGAGAAGTTTATGAATACATTAATTTTGGATTCAGTGGCATTTGATCATTTTGAAACAGCAGGAGAAAATTACCTTGCTGTAATCGAAGGAGAAGGACTAGGTCTTGGTATCTGTCTTGGATTTGTTGGTTTTGCAGCTGGTTATAGCCTATGATTAAGCGTCTATTTCAGAATAGTTTGCTGCCGATTTTTGTAATAATGGGGTTAATGGCTGTATACACACCGATAAGACCCCTTAAGTACATTCTTGTTGGGTTAATGGCCTTAGAAGGACTTTTTCTCATTGTGACTGATGGCGCAAAACTATTAAAAAGGATTAAACATTAAAAATGTTAAAATATTTAAAAGAGTTGAGATGATCAACTCACTCTATTTAAGATAACTCAACCTAGTTTGAGTTATTTTTCTGAATATAAACAAGAGAGATTATTTTTATGGAACAAGTTATTTATGTTGTTTTAATCGTCATAGCTGTTAACATTCTCTTAGAGGTTATCAAAAGAGTAACGAAAAGAGGGACAGTTTCGTCATCTAATCCTTTACCAGATGGGCAGTCTAAGTTGTTTTGGCGCAGACATTATAAGCTGGTACCTCAGATTGATACCAGAGACTGTGGGCCGGCAGTGCTGGCATCTGTTGCAAAGCATTACGGTTCTAACTACTCTATTGCTCATCTGCGGGAACTTTCAAAGACTAACAAGCAAGGAACGACAGCTCTTGGCATCGTTGAAGCTGCTAAAAAGTTAGGTTTTGAAACGCGCTCTATCAAGGCGGATATGACGCTTTTTGATTATGATGATTTGACCTATCCTTTTATCGTCCATGTGATTAAAGGAAAACGACTGCAGCATTATTATGTCGTCTATGGCAGCCAGAATGATCAGCTGATTATTGGAGATCCTGATCCTTCAGTTAAGGTGACTAAGATGAGTAAGGAACGCTTTCAATCAGAGTGGACAGGTCTTGCGATTTTTCTAGCTCCTCAGCCTAGTTATAAGCCTCATAAAGGTGAAAAAAATGGTTTGTCCGATTTCTTCCCGCTGATCTTTAAGCAGAAAGCTTTGATGACTTATATTATCATAGCTAGCTTGATTGTGACGCTCATTGATATTGTCGGATCATACTATCTCCAAGGAATATTGGACGAGTACATTCCTGATCAGCTGATTTCAACTTTAGGAATGATTACGATTGGTCTGATAATAACCTATATTATCCAGCAGATTATGGCTTTTGCAAAAGAATACCTCTTGGCCGTGCTCAGTTTGCGTTTAGTCATTGATGTTATCCTGTCTTATATTAAACATATTTTTACGCTTCCTATGTCTTTCTTTGCGACAAGGCGAACAGGGGAAATCACGTCTCGTTTTACAGATGCCAATCAGATTATTGATGCTGTAGCGTCAACCATCTTTTCAATCTTTTTAGATATGACTATGGTGATTTTGGTTGGCGGGGTTTTATTGGCGCAAAACAATAATCTTTTCTTTCTGACCTTGCTCTCCATTCCGATTTATGCCATCATTATTTTTGCTTTCTTGAAACCCTTTGAGAAAATGAATCACGAAGTGATGGAAAGCAATGCTGTGGTAAGTTCTTCTATCATTGAAGACATCAATGGGATGGAAACCATTAAATCACTTACAAGTGAGTCAGCTCGTTATCAAAACATTGATAGTGAATTTGTTGATTATTTGGAGAAAAACTTTAAGCTGCACAAGTATAGTGCTATTCAAACCGCATTAAAAAGCGGTGCTAAGCTTATTCTCAATGTCGTCATTCTCTGGTATGGCTCTCGCCTAGTGATGGATAATAAGATCTCAGTTGGTCAGCTTATCACTTTTAATGCTTTGCTGTCTTATTTCTCAAATCCGATTGAAAATATTATCAATCTGCAATCCAAACTGCAGTCAGCTCGCGTTGCCAATACACGTCTTAATGAGGTCTATCTAGTTGAATCTGAATTTGAAAAAGACGGCGATTTATCAGAAAATAGCTTTTTAGATGGTGATATTTCGTTTGAGAATCTTTCTTACAAATATGGATTTGGGCGAGATACCTTATCAGATATTAATTTATCAATCAAAAAAGGCTCCAAGGTCAGCCTAGTTGGAGCCAGTGGTTCTGGTAAGACGACTTTGGCTAAACTGATTGTCAATTTTTACGAGCCTAACAAAGGGATTGTTCGGATTAATGGCAATGATTTGAAAGTTATTGATAAGACAGCTTTGCGACGGCATATTAGCTATTTGCCGCAACAGGCCTATGTTTTTAGTGGTTCTATTATGGATAATCTCGTTTTAGGAGCTAAAGAAGGAACGAGTCAGGAAGACATTATTCGTGCCTGTGAAATTGCTGAAATCCGCTCGGACATTGAACAAATGCCTCAAGGTTATCAGACAGAGTTATCAGATGGTGCCGGCATTTCTGGCGGTCAAAAACAGCGGATTGCTTTAGCTAGAGCCTTATTAACACAGGCACCAGTTTTGATTCTGGATGAAGCCACCAGTAGTCTTGATATTCTGACAGAAAAGAAAATTATCAGCAATCTCTTACAGATGACGGAGAAAACGATAATTTTTGTTGCCCACCGCTTAAGCATTTCACAGCGTACTGACGAAGTCATTGTCATGGATCAAGGAAAAATTGTTGAACAAGGCACTCATAAGGAACTTTTAGCTAAGCAAGGTTTCTATTATAACCTGTTTAATTGAGAAAGGGGATAACATGGATCCTAAATTTTTACAAAGTGCAGAATTTTATAGGAGACGCTATCATAATTTTGCGACACTATTAATTGTTCCTTTAGTCTGCTTGATTATCTTCTTGATCATATTCCTTTGTTTTGCTAAAAAAGAAATTACAGTGATTTCTACTGGTGAAGTTGCACCAACAAAGGTTGTAGATGTTATCCAATCTTACAGTGACAGTTCAATCATTAAAAATAATTTAGATAATAATGCAACTGTTGAGAAGGGGGACGTTTTAGTTGAATATTCAGAAAATGCCAGTCCAAACCGTCAGACTGAACAAAAGAATATTATAAAAGAAAGACAAAAACGAGAAGAGAAGGAAAAGAAAAAACACCGAAAGAGCAAAAAAAGAAGAAGTCTAAGAGCAAAAAAGCTTCCAAAGATAAGAAAAAGAAATCGAAAAACAAGAAAGACAAGGAAAGCAGCTCTGGCGATGAAAATGAAACAAAGAAGGTTTCGATTTTTGCTTCAGAAGATGGTATCATTCATACCAATCCCAAATATGATGGTGCCAATGTTATTCCGAAGCAAACCGAGATTGCTCAAATTTATCCTGATATTCAAAAAACAAGAAAAGTGTTAATCACCTACTATGCTTCTTCTGATGATGTTGTTTCTATGAAAAAAGGACAGACCGCTCGTCTTTCCTTGGAAAAAAAGGGAAATGACAAGGTTGTTATTGAAGGAAAAATTAACAATGTTGCTTCATCAGCAACGACTACTAAAAAAGGAAATCTCTTTAAAGTTACTGCCAAAGTGAAGGTTTCTAAGAAAAATAGCAAACTCATCAAGTATGGTATGACAGGCAAGACAGTCACTGTTATTGATAAAAAGACTTATTTTGATTATTTCAAAGATAAATTACTGCATAAAATGGATAATTAGACTCTATGATATTGAAGAGTGGTCAACCTATGAAGTTTATATATTTGGAAATATCATGACTGCCTTAAGCAGCGAAAACCTTATTTTCCTAGGGAAAGCTTTTGTTGAGCGTGACAAGCTCTACCGTTCCATTCCGAGTCATAAAACAGTTATCATAACAGCTCCTTCAGAATCTTGCTCTTGATCATATGGAAAATGGAATAACAATACTGGAGGAATTAGAGCATTTCATAGACAAAGTAGTAGAGCTGGCGGATCCGCTCATCACTATGTTTTTAAGAGAAAATTTGAAACAATACTTACAATTACAAGAAAAATGAGCTACCAAGGCGGTAGCTCATTTTTCTATAGCAACAGCAACATAATTGGAATACAGAGATTGATAAATATAAATTTTTTCTTCATAACTTTATCCTCCTGCAGTTATTATATATCTAAATAATTCAAACGTAAGAAAGTTGAAAATATGAAAAAAAGAAAAATTAATTTCATATTTGCAAATATCAGGAAAACCTAGATTTTAATGGTAAACTGATGAAAAACTTTACTTAAAGTCTGATAAGGGAGATGTTATGGAAGCAAAGACTGATCATATTTTCGTTAAGTTAAGCGATAATCCAAATATTGAAATTAATTATAAAAGTTCTGATAAGCTCATTTTTAAAATCTATTACACTGATATTAGAAGTTAAACTATACCACTTAGATAATGTGAAAAGTCACCCAGTAACTGATAACATAGACAGAAAGGAACCATTATGCAAAAAATTTTACCGGAAGATACTCTTACTCCGATTTTAGCCTATATGCGTATTAAAGGCCAGCACAAGGTGATTTTAGAGTCCATCTCCCGAGAAAAGGGAAATGCACGCTTTTCAATTGTGGCCTATAATCCCGTTTTTGAACTGCGTTTTGAAGAGGGGCACTTACTGAAAAACGGAGAAGTGGTTGATGACGATCCGCTTGAGTATCTCAATGCCTTGACACTTAAATCTAATCGATCTGATCTTCCTTTTGGCGGTGGCGCCATCGGTTTTGTTGGCTATGATATGATGGGACTTTATGAAAATATTGGTCAGATTCCCCAAGATACTATCGGGACACCGGATATGCACTTCTTTATTTATGAATCCTATTTGATCTTTGATCACAAGAAGGAAAAGGTTTACGTGGTAGAGGACAATATTTACAGCGGCCGTGATAACGATGCTAGCCGTCAGGCACTGGGGCAGGTCGTTCAGGAACTGCAAACTCAAGCTCCGAATGAATTCAATCCTCAGAATCTGCACCGACTGAATTTTAAGAACCATCTGGAAAAGGGAGCTTTTGAAGCCATGGTCAACAAAGCTAAAAAGCTTATTCGCCAGGGAGATATGTTTCAGTGTGTGCTCAGCCAGCGCCTCTCAAGTGATTTCCAGGGGGATCCGCTTGATTATTATCGAAATTTGCGTGTGACCAGTCCTTCAAACTATCTCTACTTCTATGATTTTGGGTACTATCAGATTATCGGAGCCAGTCCTGAGAGTTTAGTCTCGGTCAAAGACGGTCAGGTCGTGACCAATCCGATCGCTGGTACGCGTCCCAGAGGTAAGGATGAAGCAGAGGATCAGGCTTTGGCGAAAGATTTGGCTGGTGATGTTAAAGAGACAGCGGAACATCGTATGCTGGTCGATCTAGGCCGCAATGATATCGGTAAGATTGCTGAGATTGGCAGCGTTAAGCTGACTAAGTACATGGAGGTAGAATACTTCCGCTATGTGATGCACCTGACCAGTGTTGTCAAAGGGGCTCTGCTGCCCCAGCTAACAGCTATAGATGCCCTAAAATCAACTCTGCCAGCAGGAACCGTATCGGGTGCTCCTAAAATTCGTGCCATGACGCGTATCTACCAGCTGGAAAAAGAAAAACGGGGAGTTTATGCTGGTGCTATCGGCTACCTATCTGCGACAGGTGATATGGATTTTGCCATTGCTATCCGTACCATGATTCTCAAAAATAACAAGGCCTACGTTCAGGCTGGAGCTGGCATTGTCTATGACAGTCAGCCCGAAAACGAGTTTTATGAAACAATCAATAAGGCCAAGGCCATGACAAAAATAGGAGAAGTCCAATGATTTTACTGATTGATAATTATGATTCTTTCACCTATAACTTAGCTCAGTACCTTGGGACTTTTGCAGATGTGAAAGTGCTGCGCAATGATGCTGAAAACCTATATCAGGAGGCACAAACAGCTGCTGCCCTAGTTTTTTCACCAGGTCCTGGCTGGCCGGCTGATGCTGGAAACATAGAAAAACTGATTAAGGACTTTGCCGGAGAAAAGCCTATACTGGGTATCTGTCTGGGCCATCAGGCTATTGCTGAGAGTTTTGGCGGTCGGCTGGGCCTGGCTAAAAATGTTAGGCATGGCAAACAGTCTCCTATTGAATTGCAGGCTCCTTTTCTTCTTTTTGAAGGGATTCCAGATGGCGTACCTATTATGCGTTATCACTCAATAGTCGTTGAAGAGGTACCGTATGATTTTGAGGTGACGGCTATCGCTAGCGATGATCACGAAATTATGGCTATTCAGCATAAGGAGCTACCTATATATGGTCTCCAATATCATCCGGAAAGTATTGGTTCACCGAATGGTTTGAAAATGATTAAAAATTTTGTCAAGCTTTCATACAAGGATTAAGAAGTTAGGCAGCAGCCGTATAAAATGTAAAAAGGGGGGAACAGCAGATGAAAGAGATTTTTACGAAATTAAGCCAGAAACAAGACTTAAAACAAGAAGAAGTTCAGAAACTTTTTGAAAATATTTTGCAAGGTCAAGTGTCAGAGGCACAAATCGCCGCTTTTTTGTTAGGCCTGAAAATCAAAGGGGAAACACCAGAAGAGATTACAGGCCTTGTCAAGGCTTTAAAAGACTGGGCAGTCCAACTTCCCCAAGCTTTTGATGATGCCATGTGTAACTGCGGAACTGGTGGTGACCAATCTTATAGTTTCAATATTTCGACAACAGCTTGCTTTATCTTAGCAGCTGGTGGTATTCGCATGGCTAAGGCAGGTAATCGTTCGGTCTCGTCTAAATCAGGTTCAGCCGATGTTTTGGAAGAGTTAGGCATTAATATTGCAGCAGAACCTGAAATCTTGTCCAAGGCCTTGGATGAGGTGGGATTAGCTTTTATCTTTGCGCAAACCATGCATCCGGCCATACGTTACATTGATCCAGCCAGACAGGCACTTGGGATCCCAACGCTTATGAATTTGGTAGGACCGCTGGCCAATCCGCTGGATCTAGAAACCCAGCTTATGGGACTCTATCGTGTGGAATTGCAGGACATAGTTTCTCAGTCACTGCAGCAGATGGGTCGCAAGCGTGCGCTGGTTATCACAGGGCCTGACAATATGGATGAGGCCGCCCTCTATGGTATCAATACCTATACCTTATTAGAAAATGGGAAGATAAGCCAACATACGTTTACCTATAAGGATTTGGAAATGGATAAGGTCAAATTAGCTGATATCACAGGCGGTGATGCTAAAGACAATGCTCAAATTTTACTTAGTGTCCTAGGCAATGATCCCAGTCCCTATCTAGAAACGACGGTATTGAATGCAGGTCTTGGCTTCTATGCCAATGGTAAAGCTGACAGTATCAAAGCCGGTATAACTTTAGCCCGCCAGCTCTTAGCTGACGGTTCAGCCTTGGCCAAACTTCGCCAGTTACAAGAGGTACAAGTATGAAACAAGGGTTTCTCCCCACCATCTTAAAGCAAAAAGAAAAGGAAGTAGCCCAGCTTGTCATGGAGGAGTTGCAGCCGCTCCGTCAAACTTATCGTCTTTATGATTTTCTTAAGGATCATCAAGATAAATTGCAAATTATTGCCGAAGTCAAAAAAGCCAGTCCCAGCCTAGGTGATATTAATATGGGTGTTGATATTGTGGCTCAAGCTAAGACCTATGAGCAAAACGGCGCTGCTATGATTTCTGTGCTGACAGACGAAATTTATTTCAAGGGGCATCTAGATTATCTGCATCAAATTTCCAAACAAGTGGCTATTCCGACTCTAGCTAAAGATTTTATCATCGATGAAAAGCAGATTATCCGCAGTCGCAATGCTGGAGCAACGGTGATTTTGCTGATTGCAGCCGCTCTGTCAGAGACACGCTTAAAAGAGCTGTGTGATTTTGCGGCTGGTCTGGATTTGGAAGTTTTAGTGGAAATACATAATTCACCAGAGCTTGAGATTGCCCACCGTATCGGTGCAAAGATTATTGGTGTCAATAATCGCAACCTAGTCACCTTTAAAACGGATATCAATACGAGTTTGCAGCTGTCCACCCATTTTAAAGAAGGACCAGTTTACATTTCTGAATCGGCCATCAGCACAGGGGAGGATGCGCAGACGGTTGCCCCTTACTTTAATGCTATCTTAGTCGGAACAGCTCTGATGACAACGACTCATGTTGCAGACAAGATAAAGGAGCTGAGAATTGACAAAAGTTAAATTTGCGGCCTATCCAGCCTAAAAGCAGTGCAAGGGTCGTTAACAGCGATGCGGAATATTGGTTTTGTTTTTGCGCCCAGTAAGCGTCAGGTGACCCTGAGCCAGTCCCACAATTTGGCAGCCTTCCGTCCTTGCGCCTTTGATGTTTCATTAGGAGTTGAAACCAACAGTAAGAAGGTTCTCCACAAGATTAAAGAATTTATAGAAAGTGTGAAACAATGACCTACAATCAACCAGATGCTAAAGGATTTTATGGTAATTTCGGCAGTCAATTTGTTCCCCGAAACACTGATGCACTAATGGTGTCTAAAATTAGATTTAAACTAAGTCTTAATTCTGTTAAATAATATTCTACTTTGGTAATCTAGTTGGATAAAACTTTTATCGTTGGAGGATTTGGAATTAGTTATTGGAAGAAAGCCAAATACTATATGAACCAAGAATTTAAGAGTTTCATTATTAGAATCGAGTTAGTAAAAAGACTTAACATATCAGAAATGAACTTTTAAAATTCGAAAAAAACAAAGAGCTCTAATAATTATGCAAAGGAAAAATTAGTAATGAAAGAATTAAAAATTTGGGAAGAAATTGAATTCCCGCATGATACCATAAAAAGTGACTATGTAGAGGTAGGCAAATACACCTATTACGCTGGTGCATACAATAAAGGCTCGTTTGCGGAGCAAAGTGTCAGGTATTTAACTGAAGAACCAAATAGAGATAAACTAATTATCGGTAATTTCTGCTCTATTGCCACAGGAGTTAATTTTAATCTAGGTGGTTCTGAAAGACATCTAAAAGAATGGATTTCTACATTTCCTTTTTACTATCTATTTCCAGATAGTGGCGCTCATGATGGGTATTTCCCAAAGGGAGACACTGTAATAGGAAATGATGTTTGGATTGGAACCGATGCTATCATAATGCCAGGTATTACAGTTGGTGATGGTGCTATTATAGGGGCTAGAAGTGTCGTAACAAAAGATGTCGAACCATACACTATAGTTGGAGGAATTCCAGCGAAAACTATTAAAAAACGTTTTTCTGACACAGAAATTGAAAAATTACTTGATATTTCTTGGTGGAATTTTGACATAGAAGATATAAAGAAACTACTACCCTATATCACAAGCCCAAATATTGAACTATTTATAGAAAAAGCTTCAAAAATTAAAACAATTAATGAGGAAAAACATGACTAATAGTAAAAATATTGAGTTTTGGATGGTAAGACACGGTGAAACAATTTTTAATACTAAAGGGATTGTTCAAGGGTGGTGTGATTCTCCACTTACTGAAAACGGAGTACTTATGTCTGGTTGTTTAGGTAAAGGTTTATCTGATAGTCGTATAAACTTTGAGTCAGTCTATAGCAGTGATCTAACACGATGTCTAGAAACAGCCAGATTAATATCTAAATTTTTAAATAATAAACTTAAGATTAAACCTAATAAAAATTTGCGAGAAATTAATACAGGTGACAGAGAAGGCGATCTCATTTCTGAATATTTAAAAGAGTATCCATTTTCTTTAAATTTTAAAAAACATACCGGAACTCCTCACGGGGAAACATGGCAAGACGTTTATGACCGATTAATTCCTGAATTATATAAAATATACAATAAACAACCTAATCGTTCAAAAGTGTTAATTGTGACACATAGTATGTTGATTGCAAGCATCATTGGTTACTTAGACCAATCTGTTGAGGAAGTTATATATGTACCTAATAATAGCGTTACAATATTTTCATTCATTGATGGGAAGTTATCTTTAAAATCCCTTCCTGACCAGAAATATATTGAATATGGTATTAAATATAAGGATGAAATTAAACATGAGTTAAATTTATTCTAACCAAAAAGTCTTTAATCAGTTTCTTTGTTATATGGTACTAAGTATTATAAAGATTCGTATTTGTAAAATGAATCTTTGGAAAGTATAATGTATGTAAGGAAATAGAAATTGATTTCCAAATATTAAAAAAGGAGAAAATAGCTATGAAAAATAATATAATTGAGGTGTTTAATACTTACACGGAGGCACTAGCGAAAAAAGATTTTGAGACAGTTTTTGAAACAATTTCTGATACAATCGTGTGGCATATGGGTGGTGAGGGCCCTCTTTCGGGAGTAGTGAAAGGAAAACAGGAACTGGGAGAACGTTTGGGAGAATTTTCGAAGAGGAGTAATGGAACGTTTAGAGTTATAACAAATTGGGTTGCAAGTAATGATTGTTTTGTTGCTGCAAGTGTTATTTCATTAGCAGAAAAAGGAGATGAGAAATTAAATAATCCGGGTATTGATTTATTTAAAATAGAGAATGGAAAAATACAAGAAGTTTGGACTTTTGCTCAATATCAAACAGTAGAAGACAAATTTTGGGAATAAATTAAATTTATCTTTGAAAGGCTCAAAAAAATGTATAAATCATAATGAATTTAAGTAAAATCTCTCAGCTGATTCAGTTGAGGAATTGATTTTTATAGTGATTTTCTTGACAGGCTAGGTCAGTTATTGCGGGAAGTAATTTTCAACAAACGAAACGTAGTCAATAATTTTTCTTGTAATCAACATACTATGTGTCACAATTAACACTTTTGATGGTTAGAATAGCTTTGTTTTCTATCTCCTTACGTGTGGCAAAATAGTAGTTGAATTGGGAGTGCGTTATCAGCAAAAATGAGATGTTCTACCCTGAAATCTTTGCTTTGGTCTCTTACATCGCTATTGGTGCTCGCTCGGCCGAAAACCAGCAGCACTGTTTTGTGTCTTCTCGTATCGATGTGCCAGCTGGAATGAAAAACACTTCTGGCAATCTAAATGTCCTGTTCAAAGGGATGTATGCAGCGTAGTCGTAGCAGAATTTATACAATGCACAAGAAGTTAATAATTCAGGCGACCTTCTGGCACATGCTATTTTACGTGGACCAGTGGATGAAAATGGTAAAAACTATCCTAACTACTTTTATGATGTTCTGCGCTAGATACCGGATACCATTGCTATTTATTAAATATGGGGAGCTTGAGAATCCATTTATCGCGGTCAATACCAATCATGACAACTCAGGAAAAAATTATTTGGAGCAAATTTGTATTATACGCCAAACGTTGTTCAACCGTGACTGGTTTTTATGATCGAGTCTTACTTAGAGGATGGTCGTCAGGATCGGCCAGAAACCTATAGTAAGTCTATCACCGATCCCTGTCTGGGCTGGATCAGGATCGAAAAATTGGTTCGTGAAATTCAAACATTAGGGAAGTAATTATGGGAATTCGTCAAAAAAGTAAAACAATCGATGTTGCAGAAGTCAAACAGCTTTCAAAGCTTGAGGGCGAAGCTTTAGCTAAGAAAGAAGCCCGCGATAAGGAACTGCAGGCCATCATTAGAGGGGAGGATAAGCGTACCCTCTTGGTTATTGGGCCATGCTCCTCTGACAACGAAGAAGCAGTCTTGGAATACGCTCGCCGTCTGTCTGCTCTTCAGGAAGAAGTTAAAGATCAGGTCTTTATGGTTATGCGCGTCTACACGGCAAAGCCTCGTACCAATGGTGATGGTTATAAGGGGCTGGTTCATCAGCCTGACACTAAGGGTGAACCAAATCTGATCAATGGCATCACAGCTGTTCGTAATCTTCACTATCGTGTGATTACCGAAACTGGTTTGATAACAGCCGATGAGATGCTCTATCCTGAAAATCTTGTCTTGGTTGATGATTTGGTTTCCTATCATGCTATCGGCGCCCGCTCAGTTGAGGATCAGGGACATCGCTTTGTCGCATCGGGAATTGATGTACCAGCAGGGATGAAGAATCCGACTTCTGGTAACCTCAATATCATGTTCAATGCGATCTATGCCGCCCAAAATGAGCAGAACTTTATCTATCAAAATGCAGAAGTAGATACCGATGGCAATCCCTTAGCACACGCTATCCTGCGCGGGGCAACCAATGAACACGGGAAAAATGAACCTAATTACTACTACGATGATCTGATCAAGACCATCGCCAAGTATGAAAAATGGGACTTGAGAATCCTTTTATTCTGATTGATACCAACCACGATAATTCAGGCAAGAACCACCTTGAGCAGTTCCGAATTGTGCGCCAGACTCTTATTAATCGTGATTGGAATGATAAGATAAATCAATACGCGCGTGGTTTTATGATTGAGTCTTATCTTGAGGACGGCCGTCAGGATCAGCCAGAGATCTTTGGTAAATCTATCACCGATCCATGTCTGGGCTGGGATAAGACCGAAGAGCTAATTCGTGAACTTCACGAGACTTTGAGAAATATTGGGACTAAAAACTAAATCTGCTCAAAGTGCTCGCTACAGATATACTTCCCTTATAGTGGACAGTGAAAAAATAAAAAGTCACTAGAATCTATAAGGGAGTTTTCGTATGTCAAAAAGAAGTCCAAAACCAGTAGAGGAAAAACTAGGAGTCGTTCATCTCTACTTAGACCAACATCAATCAGTGAGTAGCTTGGTACGACAATTGAATTAATAAAAGCAACCTGTGGTGCTAGTTAAAAAATCCTAGGTTATAGGCAACGGTGGCTTGCTCCCTAAAAACGTGCCCCTTATAGTTACGAGCTAGCAAACAAATGGGTAAGGGAAAACTATCAGTAATCACGATATCATTCTGATGGAATTGCTCCGTCATGCCTTGATAAATCAACTTCGGTAAGGGAACCAGATACCGAGCTCTTCGGTAAAACCGTGTTCGCTCTAAGCCAATTTTCATAAGTAGCCTCTGACAAAGTTGATAAATCAGCGTTGGGATTTGATGCCAAGTTCAGCTTGAAGCACAAGAAGAGGACAAGAATGGAGCAGTCACTAACCTTATAATAATTGATATTTCGAGGTTGCGTCAGTTCTTTAGGGGCCTAATGTCGGTAATAGTAAGAATATAGCTTTTTTAATTGTTCCATACTGTATTGTAAGTAGTGTTGTTTCGTGTTATGATTTAGGTGGTTCATTTAGATGACCTCTGTTCGTTTGCTCACTTACAGCATCATCAAAATGAACTTTTTGTGAACTAAAAGATTAACTAACACCACGGATGTTCTATATATCAGCAGCAATCTTTGTTCGGATAGTTTGAAAGCAGCTATAATGTAAAGACTTTTGAACTTTTAAGTTTAGTTTTTGTCAGCCCTAAGAGGTGACAAACAGCTAATCGCTAATGTCTGAGAAGACCAATGTGGTCTTCTTTTTTGCTAGCTACAGTTGTTAAGAGTTTCGTAATATAAAGCATCCACAATCAAAAGCAGATCATAGATTGCTTCTTGAATGCAAGTTTCTTGTGGTAAAAAATCGCTGTTCCTATTAAAGGAAATCATATAGGGGGCCAAATTTTTATCTGGATGATAAAGTAAGCCTCGCTTTAAAAGTGTGCTATAATGAAAATAATGAAATCAATGATAAGGGAGGAAAAAAAATGATTATCTTGGATAGAAATAGTTATGACCTTCTTTCTTATTTGATAAAGTTAGAAGAGCCTGAAACAGTGATGAGTATTTCTAAGCTTTTAAATCAATCCAGACGTAAAGTTTATTACCATCTTGATAAAATAAATGAAGCGCTGCCATCTGAGATTCCGAAAATCATTAGCTATCCTCGTATAGGTATCTTGCTTTCATCACAGCAAAAAGCAGCCTGCCGCACCTTGTTAGCGGATTTAGATGATTATTCTTATGTGATGAGTATACAGGAACGTATGCTGCTTAGCATAACTTATATTGCAATTGCTAAAGATCGTGTTACGATTGAAAAGTTGATGCAAATCAATGCGGTTTCCCGTAATACTATTCTCAATGATCTTAATGAATTGCGTCAGCGTCTTTCTTTTGAGCCATATAGTATTAAGCTTCAGGCAACCAAATCAAAAGGCTATTATTTGGACTGCCATCCCTTATCTAAAATTCAATATTTAAATAAGCTGCTCCATACTATTTATACAGATAGCAACCCTAATTTTATAGCTATGATGCGTGATAAGCTGAGAGATTTTGCCGATTTGTCTAGTTATTTTTCTGATGACATTTCAAGTTTTATAAGAGGAGAATTGCAGGTTTCCCAAGCATTACTCGGTAAAAAAATCAACAGTCAAGATATCCGTTTTATGGTTGCTACTTTACCTTATCAGCTGTTAAGTTATCAGAACCTAGGTTTATCAGAACGTGAACAAAGAGATTTATTAAGTGAATTTTCTCCTATCAAAGAGCGCAAAGAATATGAAATTGCGAGGCATTTAAATGAGAATCTAAAAAGAGAATTTCATATTGAATTAGATGAGATTGAAACCTCTTTAATTGCTGTCTTACTTTTGTCGTATCGAAAAGATCGCGATATGCATCTTGAAAGTCATGATTATGATGATATGCGGCGTGTTTTAAACTGTTTTATAGATGCTTTTGAGCTTGATTACCATATTTGTTTTAAACATAAACAACTCTTACTTAATCAGTTATTAACGCATTGTAAAGCCCTTCTTTTTAGGAAGGCTTATGGCATCGTTTCAAATAATCCACTGACAGACCAAATCAAAGATACCTATGCAGACTTATTTGCTATGACCAAGGTTTGTCTTTCTATTTTGGAAAATGCTTGGTCTATTAAAATGAATGACGATGATATTGCTTATATTACCATCCACATTGGCGGTGAATTGGTACATTCTGAGACGAAACCGACACCGCCTGCAGTTTTGACTCTAGTTTGTGATGAAGGCATTGGAGTGCAAAAACTCTTTATGCAGCAGTGCAAGCAATATCTACCTCATAGCAAGATCGAAGCTGTCTTAACATCTGAACAATTTTATAGTGTTGCTGATATTATGGCTGTTGATTTGGTTATTTCAACTAATGATAGTCTAGATACGCAGTTGCCAACTCTTTTTGTCCATTCTATTTTGAGAGATGATGATGCCATTAAATTAATTCGCTTTGCTAAGCAGCGTGGACAAACAAATCAGGATGATTTTGATAAAAAGTTAGAAACTTATATTCGTCATTATGTTAAGAATGACAGTGATTGTTACGTCCTCAAAACAAAAATTGAACGCTTAATCAATGAGGAATTGCTTTATGATAGTAACAAAAGATAGAAATATAGTATGGTGTCTGGGATAAAATGCCTTCCCAGACTTATTTTTTTGTGAATTTTAAAATTGAACTGCTATCACTCTTTGTTCACAATGCAAATAAAAAGGCTTAGAACTTGTATAGACGTCAAAAAGCCAACACTATTGTATATTGGTTACGTTTTGTACCCGAGACTGGTACAGAAAAAAAGTGTACTGGGAGTTTTTTCCTAGCTTTTGTTCCTTGCTCTGCAAACAATAGCTCCAACAGTTTCTCAAACTATTGGAGCTTATCTTATTAATAAAATAATTTCCGTGGATACAGGTTTTTAAGTCTGAAATGATTGGTAGACAATGTTAATGCTTTTTATCTATTAAAAATACAAATGTCCACTATGAACTGGACAATTAAAGGAGTTCATGACATACTAAAAGCGGTTACAATATCAAATATAAAGGGGAATAAAGATGGTTAAACAAAATTAAAATTTGAAAAACTCATTTCAATTTTGAAAAAAGTTCAGATTTTATGACAGCTAAAGCTCTCTCTATTCAATTACAGTCATCAGAGAAGACCGTTTATCGGCTGGTTAAAGAAATCAATCGTCTTTATTTTCCAAATGAAATTATTACGAAAAAGAAGGGAAGTGGTTTTAAGCTTAATAAAGTATTTTTGACAGAAGAACTGCCAAAAACTGAGGGTGATATGTTTACTCCAATCAAAAGGCAAGAGAAGATTCTAGAAAAGCTTTTGTTAAGATCACCTAAAGGTGTATTGATTTATGATTTGGGGCAGGAATTTTATGTGAGTAGCTCAGTCATTATGAAGGATAAGATTGAAATTCAAAGACAAATTGATGCTTTTAATCTAAAAATTTCGACGCGATCAGGAAATATTTTCATTCAAGGTTCTGAAACTGATATTCGGCGGGCCATAGCAGGTTTGGTTTCTGCTTTCAGTATAATTGATATTGATGATCTATCTTTATCAACACAATCGGCAATATTTGACAGTAATTTGGCACTTTTTATTCTTAAGGAAATTAAGAAGATTGAAGATCATTTGAATGCTGAATTGCCTTATCCTTATAATGTTAATATTTTTTCACACCTTTATATTATGGTTGAACGTCTTAGAAAAGGAAATCGTAAAATCAGTCAATCTCTTGTTCGTTTTAATGATAACAATAATGATGAGGTACTTTTAACTGAAAGTTGTAATGTGATTAAAGATATTAGTGATTATTTAGGCAGAAAGATTGATGATATTGAGATTGATTATCTTTATCAATATCTTTATTCTTCACGGTTTCAATTGAATTCTCAACAACAGAAAGTTCAATTTTCCAAACGTGCCGTTGCCATCACAAAATTTTATTTGACTGAGATGGAAATGACAAAGTGGCAAAAGATTGATGAACAATCTCCCGTGTTTATTGATTTGGCTAATCATATCAGCCCGTTGCTTCGGCGTCTTGACAGTAAAATTCGGATTAAAATAATATGTTAACTGAGATTTGTGAAAGGTATCAAGCGATTTATCAGCAGACTGATGTGGTTTCGCAAAAAATGATTCGAACGTTTGGTTTTCCCGCAATTAGCGCTGACGAAATTGGCTTTTTAACCCTATATTTTGTTCGTTTTAAGGAACTTAATCAAACCCCTATAAAAGCTATTATTATGTGCTCATCAGGCATTGGGATTTCAGAGCTTTTGAAGCTGAAAATTGAAGCTGAGTTTAGAAACTTGGATATTATCGAAGTGGTCTCCAGTCATAACGCTGATACTGTTCTAGCCAATCATCCAGATGTTAAACTACTCATTACAAGCGTCAAACTTTCAAGTAGTGTTGCGATTAAAACGGTCTTAGTAAGTGCATTGATGACATCAGAGGATAAAAAGAATATTGAGACGGCTATTGGGGAGCTTGTTTATGGAAACTAATTTTTTGGAGCTTTATCTAAATCAAGATTTTTCCAGTCAAGATGATGTGTATCACTTTTTAGCTGAGAAGTTAGCTAAGGAGAACCATTTGACGGTTTCAGAAATAGTGACAAAATTTATCAAGCGTGAAAAACTCGGTAATATCCAAATTTACGATAGGATAATCATGCCTCATTTTAATGAACAAGGGATTTCAAATAAAATTATTATACTTCGTACCAATCGGGTCATTTCGAAATGGTCGGAACAGCTTAAAAATGTACAGCTCATCATTGCTCTTATCATTGATTCAGATGTTAGCCCTCAGGAAAAGGAATATTTTCAAAAATTTATAAAAAATTAATGAATACTGACGTCATGGAAACTCTTCTAAAAGGGACTAAAAGTCAGATTGAAGGTCTTATAAAGTGAAAAAGAGAGGAAAAATATGCTTGGAGGTTTATTAACGAAAGAAGACATCCAATTTAGTTCTAAGGACATGAACTGGGAAGAAGCCATTCGTTTGGCAGCACGGCCATTGTTACAAAAACAGAAAATTGAGGAGCGTTATATTCAAGCGATGATTGATAAGGTTAAAGACAATGGCCCTTTTATCAATATAGGAGATCATCTGGCTCTTCCGCATGCTAGACCAGAGGAGGGAGTCCTTGAAAAAGGGCTATCTTTATTAAAATTAGATCGCCCTGTTAATCTGTTGGATGATCCGAAACATCCAATCTCAGTTTTCATTTGTTTAGCAGCGAGTGATAATAATGCCCATTTAGAAGCGCTCATGAGCCTAACTAAAATTCTATCTAAAAAGAAAATTTGCAACAATTAATTCACTCAACCAATGTTGACGAAATGAGTACATTACTAGAAGAAGGAGAAGAATCATGAAAATTTTTGCAATATGTCAAAGTGGTCTTGGAACAAGCTTTATGGTTCAAATGAATATTGAATCAGCACTTCAGAATGCAGGTGTTGACATGGAAAATTTCACCGTTGAACATACTGATTCAGGAAGTATCAACGCTGATATGGCGGATTATTTCTTTGCGGAAAAAACGTTGGTACCAGCTTTAACGAGTTTACCAGAGGAAAAAATTATCGCTTTGAATTCGATTATTGATGCAGAAGAAATTACAGAAAATGTTCTAAAAATCTTGGATGCTAATGGAATTGCTCATAACTAAGATAATAGGAGAATCTAAAAAAATGAAAAGTATTCTAAATTTATTTGTTTCGATTGTCACCCAACCCGCTATTTTAGTATCTTTGATTGCCTTGATAGGATTGGTCTTACAAAAAAAGAAATTTTCAGATGTTGTGTCAGGGACAATAAAAACAATGGTTGGCTTTTTGGTGCTGACAGGAGGAGCTGGTATCTTACAAAATGCTCTAGCACCATTTTCTGATATGTTTCAGACTGCCCTTCACACTCAAGGAGTTGTTCCGAGTAACGAAGCGGTCGTTGCATTGGCTTTGAAAGATTATGGCAGTCAAACAGCACTTATCATGTTTATTGGTATGATTGTTAATATTTTGTTAGCTCGATTTACTAGATTTAAATATCTTTTTTTAACAGGACAAGCTATGATGTACGTTTCTTGTATTACTGCCGTTATTTTAATGAGTGCAGGAATTAAAGGCGATGTCATAATTGTTTTATTAGGTGGTTTGTTTGAAGGAACCTTATTAACAGTAACTCCAGCTCTTTGTCAACCATTTATGAAAAAGATTACGGGTAATGACAAAGTTGCTATGGGGCATACGGGAAATATTGGATATGCAGCAGCAGGTTGGATTGGTAAATGGGTTGGTGATGGATCTAAATCAACAGAAGATTTAAATGTGCCAAAATCATTCAGTTTCTTACGTGATTCAACAATCTCAATCATGCTTTTAATGAGCATCGTCTATACTGTATTGGCTCTCGCAGCTGGGCCAAGCTATGTGGAAAAGCATTTGAGTGATGGGACTAGTGCCATTGTCTATGCACTTATTCAAGCAGGTACTTTCACAGCAGGATTTGTCGTTGTTCTTCAGGGTGTACGTACGGTCCTAGCAGAGATTGTGCCAGCCTTCCAAGGAGTAGCTAAAAAATGGGTACCCAATTCTAAGCCAGCTCTTGATGTTCCAATCATTTTCTCTTATGCCCCTAATGCCGTTTTGATTGGCTTCTTTACTAGCTTTATTGTCGGTACTCTTTCCATGTTTATGATGATTGCCTTGCATACAACAGTTATTATTCCTGGTGTTGTTGGTCATTTCTTCTGTGGTGCAGCAGCAGGTGTTTATGGTAATTCAACAGGGGGACGCAGAGGTGCTGTTATTGGTTCAGCTTTTAATAGTCTTTTGTTGAGTTGGTTGCCGCTTGCTATTTTGCCATTACTTGGTTCATTAAAAATGGCAGCTTCAACCTTTGCTGATACTGATTATTTAATTCCAGGTTTTATACTAGGGAAAGTCGGTCAGTTTGGTTCACTTACTTTGATTGTTGCAATTATTATTTTTACTCTCATTGTTATTGCAACAAGCATCATTCTTAATAAATGTTCAAATAAAGCAGCATAGAGGAATGAAATTTTTTAAAAGATATTCCAATATTCCATATTGAAATAGTTGCTATTTATATGAATTATTAATCCCGTTTTTAAATTAAAGTTCTGTTTCTTTTTATTTAAAGCTTACTGTTAAGATAGGAACAGTCCAAATGTGAACACAAGCTTGTGCTTTATTTGGTCTTTTGTAAAAGCTCTAGTAGCGGTATCATAAACATGTAGAAAAATAACTATCCAATGAATAGGAGGAAACAAAAATGACTAATGTTAAAGATATTACAAGAGAATCATGGATTTTAAGCACTTTCCCAGAATGGGGCACTTGGCTGAACGAAGAAATTGAAGAAGAAACTGTCCCTGCCAATAACTTTGCTATGTGGTGGCTGGGTAACTGTGGTGTTTGGATTAAAACCCCTGGTGGAGCCAATGTGGTTATGGACTTGTGGTCAAACCGCGGTAAATCAACTAAAAAAGTAAAAGACATGGTTTGGGGTCACCAAATGGCTAACATGGCAGGTGTGCGTAAATTACAACCAAATCTTCGTGTGCAGCCAATGGTTATTGATCCGTTTGCCATCAACGAGTTAGACTACTATCTTGTTTCCCACTTCCACAGTGATCATATTGATATTAATACAGCTGCAGCTATTGTTAATAATCCAAAATTAGATCATGTTAAGTTTGTTGGACCCTATGAATGTGGCGAAATCTGGAAAAAATGGGGAGTGCCAGAAGACCGCATTATCGTGATTAAACCGGGTGATTCTTTTGAATTCAAAGATATCAAAGTAACTGCTGTTGAATCCTTTGACCGTACTTGTCTGGTAACCTTGCCAGTTGAAGGTGCTAAGGAAAATAATGATGATCTGAAAGGGCTTGCTGTTACAGATGAGGAAATGGCTCGCAAGGCGGTTAACTATATCTTTGAAACTCCTGGTGGAACCATCTATCATGGTGCTGATTCTCACTTCTCAAATTACTTTGCTAAACATGGCAAAGACTTTGATATTGATGTTGCTATCAACAACTATGGTGACAACCCAGTTGGTATTCAAGATAAAATGACTTCAATCGATCTCCTTCGTATGGCTGAAAACCTTCGTGCCAAAGTCATTATCCCTGTTCACTATGATATCTGGTCTAATTTCATGGCTTCAACAGATGAAATTCTTGTCCTTTGGAAGATGCGTAAAGAACGTTTGCAATATCAATTCCATCCTTTCATTTGGGAAGTTGGTGGTAAATACACTTACCCACAAGATAAGGATAGAATTGAATATCATCACCCACGCGGTTTTGATGACTGCTTTGAGCATGATTCTAATATCCAGTTCAAGGCCCTCCTATAATTGTTTTTTGTCTTTCAATTGTTATCAATTTCACTTCGCTGAACTTCAGTTCTATCTTCGGTTCATTTCCTAGACTGAAAGGTAAAATCAATAATAGGTTATCATTCATTTCATCTGTCCCTCTTCGTCAACTTCGGCTTGCCTAACTCTAGTTATGCCTGCGTCTTGTTTCCTTAATTGAACAGTGAATCAATTACTGCTTGATTTATCGTAATAGTACATAAAATAATATTAACTATGTCTTTAAACTTTATATCCGCATGTCGCACGATATGCGGATATTTGAAAGAGCTTTAACTTATCTGGATATATGGAACAAGTAAGCGTTTTATGTTAAAATATCTATGACTACATTAAAAAGGAGAATATTATGTCAGATTTATCGGTTAATGCCATTCGCTTTTTAGGCGTAGATGCTATTGAAAAGTCTAAGTCAGGACACCCGGGTGTTGTCATGGGCGCTGCCCCAATGGCTTACAGTCTATATACTAAGCATTTACGTGTTAACCCAAGTCAGCCAAATTGGATTAACCGTGACCGTTTTGTTTTGTCAGCTGGTCATGGCTCAATGCTTTTATATGCTCTCTTGCACTTGTCGGGATTTGAAGATATTTCTATTGATGAAATTAAGCATTTCCGTCAGTGGGGCTCTAAAACACCGGGACACCCTGAGTATGGCCATACGGTAGGTGTTGATGTGACAACAGGCCCTCTTGGCCAAGGGATTTCAATGGCTGTTGGTTTGGCTCAAGCTGAACGTTTCTTAGCTGCTAAGTATAATCGTGAGGGCTACCCTATTTTTGACCACTATACTTATGTTATTGCCGGTGATGGTGATTTTATGGAAGGTGTTTCTGGCGAAGCCTCATCCTATGCTGGCAAACAAAATTTGGATAAACTGATTGTTCTTTATGATTCTAATGATATTTGTTTAGATGGTGAAACCAATGATGCTTTTACTGAAAGTGTTCGTGCACGATATGATGCTTATGGTTGGCATACAATCTTAGTTGAAGATGGCAATAATATTGAATCTATTGGACTTGCTATTGAAGAAGCCAAAGCCAGTGCGAAACCTTCTCTGATTGAAATTAAAACTGTGATTGGCTACGGTGCTCCAACTAAAGGCGGTACCAATGCTGTTCATGGTGCACCACTTGGAGCTGAAGAAGCAACTGCTGCTCGTAAGGCTCTTAACTGGGATTATGCGCCATTTGAAGTTCCTCAAGAGGTTTATGATGATTTCAAAGAAAATGTTGCGGATCGTGGTGAAGCTGCTTACGATGCTTGGTCAAATCTTATTGGTCAGTACCGACAAGCTTATCCTAAAGAGGCGCGTGAAGTGGATGCGATTATTGATGGAAAAGATCCTGTGGAAATCAAAGAAGCTGATTTCCCAGTCTACGAAAATGGCTTCTCTCAAGCAACGCGTAATTCTAGTCAAGATGCCATCAATGCTGCGGCAGACGTACTACCTAACTTTCTTGGAGGCTCTGCTGACCTTGCGCATTCTAACATGACTTACATTAAAGCAGATGGGCTTCAAGATGCTGATCATCCGCTTAACCGTAACATTCAGTTTGGTGTTCGTGAATTTGCTATGGGTACTGTCTTAAATGGTATGGCCCTTCATGGCGGACTGCGTGTTTATGGCGGAACCTTCTTTGTCTTTTCAGACTATCTCAAAGCAGCTGTCCGTTTGTCAGCCCTTCAAGGAGTACCAGTAACTTATGTCTTTACCCACGATTCGATTGCTGTTGGTGAAGATGGCCCTACTCATGAACCGATTGAACACTTGGCAGGTTTACGTGCTACTCCTAATTTGACTGTTTTCCGTCCAGCCGATGCACGCGAAACACAGGCAGCATGGCATTATGCTTTGACAAGTCAGAATACGCCAACAGTTCTTGTTTTAACACGCCAAAACCTTAATGTTGAAGCTGGTTCAAGCTTTACTTCAGTTGCTAAGGGCGCTTATGTTACTTATGAAACAGCTTCTGACTTTAATACTATTCTTTTGGCATCAGGTTCTGAAGTTAATTTAGCAGTCAAAGCAGCTAAGGAATTGGAAGCACAAGGCGAAAAAGTACGTGTGGTTTCTGTTCCTTCTACAGACCTCTTTGATGAGCAATCTGCTGATTACAAGGAAGCTGTTTTACCAAGTTCAGTTCGTCGTCGTGTAGCTATTGAAATGGCAGCCAGCCAACCTTGGTATAAATATGTCGGCCTTGACGGTGCTGTTATCGGTATTGATAAATTTGGAGCCTCAGCTCCAGCTGCTCAAGTCATTGAAAATTATGGCTTTACAGTAGATCATGTTGTTAAAGTTGTTAAGGGACTGAAATAATATTTTCCTAAATTTATCTGAGTAAGAAGTGACATTCTTCTCAAAATTAAAAAATGTAATGTTAAAAGCTCTTAAAAACAAGTTCTTAGAAATATTGATTTTGATTTGCATCCCAAAAGTTAGCCTGAAAATCTAACTTTTGGGGTGTTTTTCTATGAAATTGAGTTGTAAAGAATAACAGGTCAGAGACTAGATTAGAATCGCTAGTTTAGCGTGAATAACAGGTACTGTGAGTATTTTCCATGCCCCTTTGTAAGCGGTGAAAAATGAAAAGACTTAGTGAGAACCTAATTGTAAGTTGAGTGTTATATCTTAGCTTTCCAATCCTGCATCTTAGTTAATATGAGGATTTTGGCACCAATTGTTATTATGATGTCATTGATTGTCCTATGCAAAAGCCTCTTTTTTGCTTTATAATAATCTATAAAATAATTGTTGCAAGTTAGGGATGTCATCTAAATGGGCTGACTGGGAGTTGAAACATTTTCAAATAGAAGTTAGAAAGTGAACTGACGTATTGATGACTTGGCTGTTCAAATTTGACTGAGGGTAATTATTTTTAGACAATAAAATTATGAAACTGATGATTACGAAACAATTTCAGTCTTTCTTACAAGAATTGGGAATAGATATCGGGCTGATTTTACAAAAAGCACAGCTGCCTAATAGGCTGTGGCAAGAAGAGCTTACTTATAATGCTCAGGAGTACTATTGTTTTATAGCAACCTTGGATAAGCTGATTACAGATGAGGCGCTATTAGCTTTGAGCAGAATTGAAAACATTAAGAAGTTTGTACCGGCCTTTTTTGCTGCTTTAGCAAGTCCTGATGGTTTGACGGCTTTACAGCGATTTTCGAAATATAAAAGCTTAATTGGTCCAGTAAAAGTACAGATTGATGACAGCGGAGACAAAGTTGCTGTAAGTTATGCCTACTGTCCAGCACAGCTTCCGCTTCCTCGCATGTTATTGCTGCAGGAACAGCTGCTTCTCTTAAGTCTCTTACGGACGGGAACAGGGACTTGCATTCTTCCTTACGAAATCAGTTCTCCTTATGATTATGGAAAGCTCCTTGAAAAGGAAGCAGGGATTCTACCGAAAAAGTCAGATTATAATCGCTTAGTGTTATCTAAAGCAGATCTTGAGAAACCTTTTATCACTGAAAACAATGTCATGTGGTATCATTTGAAGTTAAGTCTTAATCAGCAGTTGTCCCAGCTTCATAGTGATGGCAATTTCACTCAGGCCATCCAGACAGAGTTGCTGTCTGCCATCCCCAGCGGACAATTTTCTCTTGTAACGATAGCTGACAGACTAGGCCTCAGTGCCCGTACTCTGCAGCGTAAATTGGCTGTTGAGAATACAACTTTTAAGGAAGAAGTTTTACACATGCAAAAATTGATGGCTTTTTCCTATCTCGGCTTATCTATGTCAGTTGATGAGATTGCTTATTTAGTCGGTTACTCAGAAAAGTCCAGCTTTCTTCGGGCTTTTAAAAAATGGACCGGCAAGACGTTAAAGCAGTATAAGGAAACCAATCTTTAATAAATCAAACACGGCTACGACACTGTGCAAAAAGATAAAGACTTTCTACATGTTAAAGCATTTTCGTCAGTTTTCCTATTTTGCTGTGTGCCGCTTACGCCTTTGTATCTTAAATAAATTGAACACGAGCTAAAATCCTAGTAAAAAAGATAAACGTCCTTATGTCTTGGTGACACGGCGTCCGTTTTCTATTTTTATACGGATTTTGTAACGCTCTTTGTATCTTAAGTAAATTGAACACGAGCTAAAATCCTAGTAAAAAAAGATAAACGTCCTTGTGTCTTGGCGACACGGCGTTCGTTTCCTATTTTTATACGGATTTTGTAACGCTCTTTGTATCTTAAGTAAATTGAACACGAGTTAAAATCCTAGTAAAAAGATAAACGTCCTTGTGTCTTGGCGACACGGCGTTCGTTTCCTATTTTTATACGGATTTCTAATGCTCTTTGGTATCTTGAATAAAGGAGAGAAATAATGACAGCAGCACTATTCGCTTTTATCGCTATAACGCTTTTTATGATACACGAATTTGAAGAAATAATTTTAGTCTGCCCATGGATTGCTAAGAACAAGAGCGATCCCAAGTTTGCCAATGAGATATTTATCTCAGGCAGAAAGCATTACCCTTCAGCAGAAAATATTGCAGTAGTTGTCTTAGAAGAGTTTGTTTTAGCTAGTCTGATTTTGCTTACAGGCATTCTTTTTAAAGTACCAGAGTTGGTATTAGCTATCACATTGGGACATACTTTCCATCTTTTTTCTCATATTTCTCAAGCCATTACTTATCGTACATGGGTGCCCGGCAGCATTACTGCAGCATTAACTCTCCCTTTACTGGTTATGGCTATCACGGGATTTTGTTTTGCTCAGTCACTTAGCTGGATGCTTTTATTGATGCTGACAGTCCTTATATTCCCTCTTCAGTTGGTTAATCTGCGCTTTCTTCATCGGCAGACAGACAAAGTCGAAAAATTCCTGCATTCGTAAATTAGATTGTATTTCAGTTATCTAATCCTGCAACTTGGTTGATGCAGGATTTTTTGTGGAAAAGCTGTGCTATAATGGGTACTATGAAATTACGAATTGAGCAAGATGATCAGTACAAGGAATTAGAAATTCACATCACATATGGTCAGAAAGATAAATTGATTGAGCGCATTCTCAGTTTTCTGGATACAGTAGACAGGCAGCTCAGCTGTTACCAGGAAGACAGAAACTATTTGGTCAATTTTTCAGATATTTACTATATCGAAAGTGTGGACAAAAAGACATTTGTTTATGTGGCGGATGCGGTTTACCAGACGGATTTGCGACTTTATCAGTTGTTAAATGATTTGCAAAGCAGCGGTTTTGTTCAAATCAGCAAGGCCTGTTTGCTCAATATCAATGTTTTGGAGAATATACGCCCACTTTTTAACAGCCGCATGGAAGCCACTTTATTGAATGGTGAAAAGGTCATTGTCAACCGTCGCTATTTGTCAGATGTTAAAGAAGCTTTGAAAGGAATTCGATAATGAGAAAAGTAGTCACAAATTTCTTTGCAACGACGGGAATTAGTTTAATTTTGTTATCTTTGTTTGCTCTTTATTTTCAAGCACACTGGCTCTTACTGGTTACCATTTTTCAAGTGTTTTTGGTTAATATTTTGATTCATTTGGCCTTGCTGACGAGGCAAAAATGGGAATTTCAACAAGAACTAGTCGGAAGCCTTCTTGACCTTGTCATTATTGAGGGAATTATCTGTAGTCTTAGTTTCCCTTTTCATTGGAATGCCAGTCTCTGGGTGCTTTTGTTTATCGGTCTGATTGTTTACCTGATGTCGCATCTCTTAGAGCTTTTTTATCTGGGACAAGAGGCCCAGGAAATCAACTCACTTATCAAAAAACGCCGTCAGTAAAGAAAGGAAATGTTACAATGAAAATTTTAGTAATAGGTTTAGGAACGATTGGTAGTATCTATGGTTATGTTTTTCAAAAGGCGGGTCATGAGGTCGAGCATTACCTGAGAAAAAGCAGTCCTAAAGCTGCTGTTAAGCAGCTCCAAGTAGACTTGCTGGATGGTCGAACTGAGAAAGATGGTATCCAGAGCAGTGATGTTTACCAAGTGAAGCACTGCTCAGGCAAAACCTATGACTTTATCTTTGTCAGTGTCCCATCAGGCGGCCTTGCTTCTGTGATTGACAGTCTGGCAGCAGATGGTATTTCTGGAACGTTGATTCTGGCTTGCGGGATTTGGGAAGATCGTGCCTATGTTGACCGGTTAGTGAAAGGATATCCTTATATTTTAGGTTATCCTGTGGCTGGCGGTAATATCAGGGACAATAGGCTGACTTGCTGCCTTTTTGATCACTTTATGCTAGAAAGAAAGGAAAAGGCAGCTATTTCTAACTATGAGAAGTTAGCGAAGCTTTTTGCTGACTGTCAGATTCAATTGGAACAGCCCTATGATATGCTGGAGTGGATTTGGCTGCATATGGGCATCAATGCAGGTGTTATTTCAGTCATGGGAAAATCTGGAGATGTTAAGGATACGACTGCAGCAGCAGAAAAGCTCATGGATTCTATACAGTACTTAAAAGAAGCTGTCAAGGCTATTCGTGAAACTTCTCAAATCGTAGCTAGTCGAGGAGTTAATTTAAAGCATTATAAGAACGAGCTCTTAGCCTATAAATTACCGACTGTTATTTCTGCACCTCTTATGAAACGCATGTTTGCCAAAAAAGTACTGACCCGTAAAATCATGACCTTGCATGGCAATACTCAAGATTTGTTGTTTGTCTGTAAATGTCTTTATGATAGTGGTAAGAAAAATCAAATAGCGGCTCCTAACTTTTATGCAAATTGTGAAGAAGCTATGGGGAAAATCACTTCCTTAATGGAGAAAAAGTAGAAGATTTTGATGTTGATGAAGGAAATCCAACGATTATTTGATAAAAGTGAGGCTTGAGGCAATAGTGTCTCATTTTTTTGTAGCTTGTTTACTTCTTTTTAACCTTATTGTCAGTGTTTAAAGAGAGTAAAGACTAGGATTTATGTTACAATAGACCTATGACAAACAAGAAAAAATTATTATTGATTGACGGTTCTTCCGTTGCTTATCGTGCTTTCTTTGCACTTTATAATCAAATTGACCGCTTTAAAAATCCTGCTGGTTTACACACCAATGCCATTTATGGCTTTCATTTAATGCTGGATCATATGATGAAAAGGGTGGAGCCGACGCATGTTTTAGTGGCTTTTGATGCTGGGAAAACGACTTTTCGAACAGAACTGTTTGCAGATTATAAGGCAGGCCGTGCTAAAACGCCAGAAGAATTTCGTGAGCAGCTGCCCTATATTAGAGAGATGCTAACAGCTTTAGGTGTTTCCTATTATGATTTGGAAAATTATGAAGCTGATGACATTATTGGAACCCTTGATAAATTAGCCGAAAATGAGGATGAATATGATGTTACTATTGTCAGCGGTGATAAGGACCTCATTCAGCTGACTGATAGTAATACGACTGTTGAGATTTCCAAAAGGGGCGTTGCTGAGTTTGAAGAATTTACACCAGCCTATCTCATGGAAAAAATGGGACTGACGCCTAAGCAATTTATTGATCTCAAGGCTCTCATGGGGGACAAGTCTGATAATATCCCAGGTGTCACCAAAATTGGTGAGAAGACAGGCTTGAGGCTGCTGCATGAGCATGGTAGTTTAGAAGCTATTTATGAGCATATTGATAGCTTTAAAAGCTCTAAGATGAAGGAAAATCTTATCAAGGATAAAGAAAAGGCCTTTCTTTCTAAGACGCTGGCAACCATTGATACGCAAGCGCCGATTACCATCACTTTAGACGATATTGATTACTCTGGTCCTCAGTTTGACGCACTGGCTAAGTTTTATGATGAAATGGACTTCAGACAATTTCGAACACAACTTGGCAGTTCACCTAAAGCCGAAAATTTTGAAGTGAGTTATACAGAAGTGACTGAACTCAAGCCCGATATGTTTGCGCCTGATCAATTCTTTTATTTTGAAATTTTGAATGATAATTATCATACCCAAGAGATGATCGGTTTGGCTTGGGGAGATGACCAAGCGATTTATGCGACAACTGATACCAGTTTGCTGACGCATGATTTGTTTAAAGAAGCCTTATCAAAACCTATTAAAACTTATGATTTTAAGCGCAGTAAGGTCTTGCTGAGTCATTTGGGCATTGATCTGCCGACAGCTAGTTTCGATAGTCGTTTGGCCAAATATTTGCTGTCAACTGTTGAAAATAATAACATTTCGACCATTGCCAGACTTTACACAGATTTACCTTTGGAAACAGACGATGATGTGTATGGCAAAGGAGCTAAACGTGCTATCCCAGAAAAAGATGTTCTGCTTAGCCATTTAGCTAAAAAAATCAGTGTCTTGCTTGCTAGTGAAGGACCGATGCGGCAGAAACTGTCTACTAATGACCAACTGAACTTGCTTTTTGATATGGAATTACCGCTGGCAAATGTGTTGGCTAAAATGGAAATTGCAGGTATTTCGGTTAGAAAAGAAACGCTGCAGGACATGGAGCGGGCCAATGAGATTGAACTGCAGGCTCTGACTCAGGAGATCTATGACTTAGCTGGTGAGGCGTTCAATATCAATTCTCCAAAACAATTGGGGGTTATCCTCTTTGAAAAATTGGGTCTACCTTTGTCAGCCACTAAAAAAACGAAAACAGGTTATTCAACAGCTGTTGATGTTTTGGAGCGTCTGGCTCATCGTTCACCAATCGTTGCTAAAATTTTAGAATATCGCCAAATTGCGAAATTACAATCCACCTATATCATTGGCTTGCAAGATTCCATTTCCTTTGATGGCAAGATTCACACCCGTTATTTGCAAGATTTAACGCAGACTGGTCGCTTATCCAGCGTTGATCCTAATTTACAAAATATTCCTGTGCGTTTGGAACAGGGACGTCTTATTCGCAAGGCCTTTGTGCCTGAATGGAAAGAGAGCGTCCTGCTCAGTTCAGATTATTCACAAATTGAATTGCGTGTGCTGGCTCATATTTCAGGCGATGAACATTTAATTGCTGCTTTTAAGGAAGGAGCAGACATTCACACCTCTACAGCCATGCGTGTCTTTGGTATTGAAAGACCAGAAGACGTCACTCCTAATGACCGTCGCAATGCCAAGGCTGTTAACTTTGGTGTGGTTTATGGCATTTCCGATTTTGGTCTGGCTAATAATTTGGGTATTAGTCGCAAAGCCGCTAAGAATTACATTGAAACCTATTTTGAACGTTATCCGGGAATTAAAAATTATATGGATAGAGTGGTACGTGAAGCGCGTGATAAGGGTTATGTTGAAACGCTCTTTCATCGCCGCCGTGAATTACCGGATATCAATTCACGCAATTTTAATATTCGGTCTTTTGCGGAGCGAACAGCTATTAACTCGCCTATTCAAGGGAGTGCCGCCGATATTCTCAAAGTGGCCATGATTCATCTCGACCAAGCCTTGAAAGAAGGAAATTATCAATCGCGGATGCTCCTGCAGGTGCATGACGAAATTGTCCTTGAGGTGCCAAATGCTGAACTTGAAGCGATCCAAAAGTTGGTCAAGAAAACCATGGAATCTGCTATTGAGCTTTCTGTACCGCTTGTGGCAGATGAAAATGCAGGGCAGACTTGGTATGAAGCAAAGTAAACAGGTTTATTTATTACTTTAATAGCAATTGTTAATTTCACTTACCGATTTAAAAGAGGAAATTCAAGCGAAAAAGTTAAGGAGGTCATTTTATGGCTTATCAATTTCAAAATCCTAGTCAAGATGTCATCTTTGATTATTTAAAAAAAGCTAAAACGATTGCAGTAGTTGGCTTATCGGAAAGACAAGAGACAGCAGCTTATGATGTTGCTCAGGTATTGCAAAGTGCTGGTTATAAAATTATTCCTGTTAATCCTAGGGCTGTTGGCGGTAAAATTTTGGGTGAAACGGTTTATGCTCGCCTGCAGGATATTCCTGAACATATTGATATTGTGGATGTTTTTCGACGCAGTGAGTTTTTAGCAGATGTTGCTAGGGATTTCATTGAAACAGATGCAGATGTTTTTTGGGCACAATTAGGATTGCAAAGCCAAGAAGCAGAAAAAATATTACGGTTTGCCGGTTGCGATCAGATTGTCATGGATAAATGTCTTAAGATTGAGTATCTCAAGTTAAACTCAGAGGATAATTTATCAAAAAACATTTAGCGTTTATGCTGGTCACTGTGTTTTAGCACTTAAAAGGATTATCATTTGTCTCAAACAGATTTGTTAGTTCATACTTATGCGATAACATCAAAAAAACACCTCATCTATTATAATAGATGAGGTGTTTGCCGTTCATATAACAATATGAACGATTATTTTAATGACTTAAGCGTAAGCGGCAAAACTTGCTGCACCTGAAGCCCAGCTATTTACCACAACGTCTGTCAGAGCTTGCGCCGGAGATTTTGTTACCTTATAACCCCAGTGACCTTGGGAATCGCGGTAAGCATAGCCGTTAGCACCATCAAAAAGACCGCCTCCGGTTACATGTGAAAGTGTCTCAGTATCCATAGTTTCAAATTGTTCCATCATTTTTGTATTCATGTGAATACCTCCCTTTTTTATTGTTAGTATATCTACTAACATCGTCATTATAACTGTTTTTAGCAGAGATGTGAACCTGAAACCGTTTCAAAAATCGGAACTTAACCGTTGTGTTAATTGAGTGCAAAAGACTTCATTGGATATTAATTTTCAATTGAAATTTAAAATGAAACTAAAAGTTCCTACGGTACTTAGTATGAGAAATTGCTAATATGCCTCATATTAAATTAGTGCAAAAGCAGTTAATAGCTATAGCGTTGGTGTTTTGGTGTACCTTCCTTACACCCTCAAAAAACTGTTAAAAAGTTCTAAATGCAGGTTCTAAGAAGTATGCTTAATGACATCTGCCAGCTTTTTTGATAAAATTTATAAGGTTAAACTGTCCAAGATACAGTCTTGAAAGCAAGGAGTAAAAATGACACATTCACCGATTCAATATCGTCTTATTAAGAAAGAAAAGCACACTGGAGCACGTCTGGGAGAAATTATCACACCACATGGAGTTTTTCCCACTCCTATGTTTATGCCAGTTGGAACACAGGCCACTGTTAAAACACAAGCCCCAGAAGAATTAAAAGAAATGAAAGCAGGAATCATTTTGGCTAATACCTATCATCTCTGGTTACGGCCGGGAGATGACTTAGTTACAAGAGCTGGAGGCCTGCACAAATTCATGAATTGGGATCAGCCGATTTTAACCGATTCTGGTGGTTTTCAAGTTTATTCATTGGCTGAAAAACGCAATATTACTGAAGAAGGAGTTACTTTTAAAAACCATCTGAATGGAGCTAAAATGTTTTTGACCCCAGAGAAGGCCATTTCTATTCAAAATAATCTAGGTTCAGACATCATGATGTCCTTTGATGAATGCCCGCAATTTTATCAGCCTTATGACTATGTCAAAGCTTCAATTGAACGAACCAGTCGTTGGGCAGAGCGAGGCCTCAAAGCTCACCGTCGGCCTCAGGAGCAGGGACTTTTTGGCATTGTTCAGGGGGCAGGCTTTGAAGATTTGCGGCGTCAGTCAGCAGCTGATCTGGTTTCAATGGATTTTCCGGGCTATTCCATCGGCGGTCTTGCTGTTGGGGAATCGCATAAAGAAATGAATGCCGTTCTTGACTTTACAACACCGTTATTACCTGAAAATAAACCGCGCTATCTCATGGGAGTTGGTGCACCGGACAGCCTGATTGATGGGGTTATCCGTGGCATTGATATGTTTGATTGTGTCTTGCCGACTCGGATTGCCCGAAATGGAACGTGTATGACCTCAAGGGGACGCTTGGTTGTCAAAAATGCTCAGTATGCAGAAGACTTTACGCCACTGGATCATGATTGTGATTGTTACACTTGTCAAAATTATACCCGCGCTTATATTCGCCACCTGATTAAAGCAGATGAGACCTTTGGACTTCGCTTGACCAGTTATCATAATCTTTATTTCTTACTAAATCTCATGAAGAAAATTCGTCAGGCTATCATGGATGACAATTTGCTTGAATTTCGTAAGGATTTTGTTGAAAAGTATGGCTATGGGCGCTCAGAGAGAAATTTTTAATGGATGAAGAGCAGTTAAAGATATTACTGCTGGCAAATGAACCGATTTCTCGTATTTTAACCATTATTCGAGAACTTAAACTTTCGGATGCCTGGTTATGTGCGGGAACGCTTCGCAATTTTATTTGGAATTATTTAAGTGGGAAACCAGCCTTTGATAAGGAGACAGATATCGATGTTGTCTTTTTTGATCAGACGATTTCTTATGAAAAGACTGTGAGAATTGAGAAAGAGTTACAAACAGCTTATCCTGCCTATCAATGGGAGCTCAAAAATCAAGTCTATATGCATGTTCATAGTCCAAATACAGAGCCCTATCGAAATTCTTGTGATGCGATTGCGAAATATCCAGAAAAATGCACGGCTTTGGCAGCAAAATTAGACAACAAAGGAAAATTGGAACTCTTTCTTCCCTATGGTTTAGACGATATCATCCAATTTAAAGTTCAACCAACGCCACATTTTTTAGCAGATAAGGAAAGAATGCAAGTCTACCAGAAGCGTCTTTTGAAAAAGAATTGGCAAAATAAATGGCCGCAATTACAGTTTTTAGATGGAGATTAAAACTTTTTATAAAGGTAAATGCCCCTGTCTATTAAAATTATTATCACTTGAAGACAAAGCTACTTTTTCTATATATGTTTTGAAGTTCTGCAATGCCAATTTAAATGGCATTGATTTGTGAGCAAAGCGAGCCCTAATTAAGCGCCATGATAAAAGTGGCAGAAACAGTGATATTTCTGCTATTTGGAAGATTTGAGACTTTAGAATCAAATCTTAAATAAGCATGGGCTGCGGATTGTGGCAAAAAGATGAGTTCTCCTAGAATCTTAAAGATTCCGCGTCGTACTCCCTATTTTGCCTTTATCCGCTTAACGCCCTTTGTATCTTGGTTTAACTGAACACGGGCTACGGACGGCGGCAAAAAGAAAACATATCCTAGACGCAAGAGTCGTCGGTTAGTTTCCTATTTTGCTCTTGTCCGTTTAACGCCCTTTGTATCTTGGTTTAACTGAACATGGGCTGCGGATTGTGGCAAAAAGATGAGTTCTCCTAGAATCTTAAAGATTCCGCATCGTACTCCCTATTTTGCCTTTATCCGCTTAACGCCCTTTGTATCTTGGTTTAGGTATGGAATTCTCAAAGGCTGAAATAGTCATAGAGCTATTTTAAGTTGAGATATAAGGAAACGAAAGTTGCCTCATCGCTACCGTCCGTATCACCCAAGGAAAGTCTCATAAAAGATTTTGTCTTCAGTCTGAATCATCTAGTTTTACTAGATAATTTTAGATTATGTCAATTGAAGAAAAAACTTTTTTGAGAACTTACAAAGGTGTAAGGTTCTAACTTGATTTTTGGAATAAAATAAAGATGGAAGAATTCTTCAGAAGTGACAAAAGACTAATAGCATTAGAAAAATTTTGCTATTTTTGAATTTTTTAAGTATTTTGTTTACAAAATGAAGAGAAATTTCAGAAGTGACAATCATGCTTAAAAATTTAAGTGTAATAAAAATAAGGAGATGTTATGTTAGCATTGCTTGCAGTTGTATTGTTTATTTTGTTAGTGGCATCTATTTATCATGAGGCACGGAGTTTACTCAATCCCATTCTTCTTATCGTTTTTTTGATGGTAAGTTATTTGGCTATCGTTGAATTTCTCTATAGCCATGGTTATTATATGGCTTATAGCATTTTCCTGCTTCTTTTAATTTCGACTCCTCTTCTAATATTTTTGGGTGGCCTCTTTTTAGTCTATAACGGGATCATTCTGTTACATAAAGAAGGTTTCTCGAAGATTAATTTCTTATCGCTCTTTGTAGGGATAATGATTACTGTCTTCTTTCTATTAATGATAATCAGGCCCAAGTATTCAACTCATTTGTTGCTCAATCGTTTTATTGCTTCTTTGTATGCCTTGTTAAGTTCTTCTTTTTTTATTTTTGGTGTTGCCTTCATAGCATTTATGCTGTATTCCATTCTTTATCTGATTATTCCTAAAAACAAGCATTATGATTATATTATTATTCATGGTGCAGGTCTTTTGCATGGCAATCAAGTAACCCCCTTATTAAAGCGCAGGATTGATAAGGCCTTAGAAGCTTTTAGACAATCGAAAAATCCACAGGTCAAATTGATTGCCAGTGGTGGTTTAGGTCCTAGGGAAGCCATTTCTGAGGCACAAGCTATTGCCAATTATATTAGAAAACAAGCAAGTGATATTCCACAGGATAGGCTTCTCTTGGAAGAACGATCGCATTCAACCTATGAAAATCTTCTCTTTTCCAAACAGTTAGCAGAAAAAGAAATGAAAAAACCGCGTTTTCTTTTTGTAACTAATGCTTATCATGTCTTTCGAACCAGTGTTTATGCCCGCCGATTGCATATGGCTGGAGATGGCTTGGGGTGTTCAACAGCCGCCTATTATATTCCCAGTGCTTTTATTCGAGAATTTATTGCTATTGTTGTTTATTTGAAGTGGTTATTCATTATTTTTTATGTCTGGTTCATTATCGCTTTAATCTATGCTTTTTTTAGATAACATAAGCTGGTTTCTATTAACCAAAGAACAGCTCATTTTGTTATAATAAAAACAGCTAGAAAAAAGAAGGTGTTTTTATGAAACTAACCACACTTGGTTGTTGGGGGGCCTATCCCTATAAAGATGAAGGAACAACCTCCTATCTCTTGACAGGAGAAGACGGTTTTCAGCTCTTAATTGATTGTGGCAGCCGTGCACTTAATGAACTCGAAAAAGAAATCAGTCCGCTAGACTTAGATGCGGTTATCATTAGCCACTATCATCCAGACCATGTCGCTGACTTGGGCGTTTTGCGCCATTATTTTCAGCTTTATCCTAAACATCTTTGGACGCCCAAAGTTTTACCGATTTACGGTCATGACCAAGATACTTATGAGTTTTCAAAGTTGACACTCGATGGTGTTTCTGAAGGCAGAACTTATAATGTCAATGGTCTTGAGCAAATCGGACCTTTTGATATGACTTTTATTAAGACAGTACATCCTGTTGTTTGCTATGCCATGCGTATTGTGGAGCGTGCCACTGGTCAAATTTTTGTTTTCACAGGTGATACAGGTTATTTCGATGGCTTGGATCAATTCGCCGCAGGCGCTGACCTCTTTTTAGCGGATGTCTATCTTTACGAAGGTAATGAAAATCACATCGCTCATTTGACTACTAAAGAAGCTGGGAAAATTGCTAGCGCGGCTAAAGTAAAGCGTCTAGTCTTGACCCACATGCCGCCTCTTCCGCCAGAAGGTATTGCTCCAGATGACCATTTGGAAATTCTGCGTGCCCAAACAGAAAAATACTCAAATGGGATTCCTGTGGAATTGGCTGTACCTCACAAATCATGGCAAATCGGTAACTGCTGATGGCAGATTTGACTCAGGCAGAAAAAGAGTTTTTTATGGGAGAAGCTCTCAAAGAAGCTCAGCTATCACTTCAAAAAGAAGAGATTCCTATTGGCTGTGTTATCGTTAAGGACGGTCAAATCATTGGGCGTGGTCATAATGCGCGTGAAGAGGAAAATCTTGCCATCATGCATGCCGAAATTATGGCTATCAATCAAGCAAATAGAATACAAGAAAGTTGGCGTCTGCTGGATTGTACGCTTTTTGTCACCATTGAGCCTTGCATTATGTGCAGCGGAGCCATTGGTTTAGCACGTATTCCGCAGGTCATTTACGGAGCTGCCAATCAAAAATTCGGCGGCGCCGGCAGCCTTTATAATATTTTGACTGATGAGCGGCTCAATCATCGTGTAGAAGTAGAGAGGGGAATTCTGGAAAAAGAATGTGCTCAAATGATGCAGCGTTTTTTTAGATACAGGAGAACAAAATGAAAACAATCACCAAGCCACAGGAATGGCTATTATCAGCTTTTTTGTTTGCTTTAACATTACTCTTTGTTGGTCTGCTAGTTT
The DNA here is from genome assembly GCF_002355215.1 of Streptococcus troglodytae. Lineage (NCBI taxonomy): Bacteria > Bacillati > Bacillota > Bacilli > Lactobacillales > Streptococcaceae > Streptococcus > Streptococcus troglodytae. The sequence continues at coordinate 1,809,268 of NZ_AP014612.1, read as the reverse complement.
TGAATTTAGATTTTCAAGCTTGGGCTTTTGAACGTCATCAAAACCAATTAAGCTGGTATATTCGTCCTATTTTAATCCTTCCCATCTTGTTTTTTGCCTATCATAGACGAATCATAGGGGTAGCAGTTAGCATCTTGGCTCTTTTTACAAGCATGATTTGGTTTCCCGTGCCACAATCAATACCACCTTTAGTCAAGGAGTTTTTAACCTATGAAAAGGAATTTTTACAAGCAGGCTTGACAGCTAAGAATGTGCTCTTTGCCTTTTTGGTTATTAGTTTTTTTGTCGTCATTGTTAGGGCAACTTGGCTGCATAGTTGGAAGTTAGTTGGTTTAATTTTGATTATCACAGCCCTTTCAAAAATTATTTGGTCTTATATGGACAGTGGACAGGCGGGCTTGACTATTGTCGTCCCAGCCCTAGTTGGTTTGATGATTTGCCTCTTAGCTCTTGCTTTTTGGCAAAAGAGAAAGTCTTAAGTTGGCAGTTTTTTTACTTTATGCTATAATAGGTATCGGAGCAACAGCTTTGCGTGAAGCGGGTCAGGGGAGGAATCCAGCAGCCCTAAGCGATTGTAAGCTGTGTGCTCTATTTTTTGTGTAATAGCAAAGTAAATAGATAACAGTAATAATTCCATGAATTTGTGATAAATATAATATGAAATGTAGACTATGCTTGTATAGATGATAAAGATATTAGAGTCAATACCATATCGCCATCATATGTAAAAACTGATGCTAATAAGGATTTATTAGACTCTTATTTCGGACAGCGTCTGCGAACCAGAATTCCTTATCAAAAATTTGTTGATTTAGAAGACGTTAGCCACTCCATCCGATTTTTATTAAGTGATCAGAGTAAATCAATTAGAGGACAAAATCTTGTTTTAGATTATGGCTATACCATTGTATAGAAAAAGAGATATTGTTAACCAAATAGGGTAGTCAATTCTCAGTAACAAATAAAAGTGCTAAATTATTTGTATTAACCCCCAAAGGTTGGACAGAAAATCGAACGATTGGGGTGTTTTTTGATGATTTTAATGTTATTATTATTTATAACAGCTAAAAATCTTGGAGTTGCTTTATCATAGGGACAGTGATTCATTTCAAACAGATAAAGGAGAAACGATACATGTCAAAAGCTTTAATTGTCATTGATATTCAAGAAGGACTTATCAATCTAGAACCCTATGCAAGAAGGCAATTTATTGAAAATACACAGAAAGTCATCCAGCATTTTCGTCAACATCAAGATGAAGTCATCTTCTTTAGACATTCTGAAGGAGAGGGATTGCTGGCAACGGAAACTGCAAATTGGCAAATTTATCATGAATTACAGCCATATCCTGAGGAAAAAATAGTTAATAAGTTCTACAACAGCATCTTCAAAGAAACCGGCTTAAAAGAGTATCTTGACAGCAAAGGAATTGATAAGTTGACATTTGCTGGAATGCAGGCAGAATTTTGTATTGATGTTTCTACAAAAGTGGCTTTTGAACATGGCTATCAGCTTGAGTTAATTGGTGATGCGATTACGACATTTGATAACGACTATCTTTCTGCAGAACAGATTTTATCTTTCTACAAAGAATTCATATGGGATAATCGATTTGCTCAAGTCAAAAATACAGAAGATATTTTGAATTCATCGAATTAATGTATGTTACTAGGGTTTGATTAGTCTTGTCAATAATGTAATAAATTTGAAGTTGAAATGGGCGTTTCAACTTCGTTTTTAATAAGAAAGATATTTCTGTTCCTGTTCCAAGGCAACTTAATATAGAATACTAGATTTAACTATCTCATAAAATCTAAATTTTTAGGATGAAAATTTCGTAGAAATAACAGATTATATCAATCAATATGAAAGTTAGTGAACGAGAAAATGCAAAGTTACATGCAAACGATTGTTCTCTTGTCGCTGTGGGCGTTAAAAAACAAGAAAACAGAAATGAAAGCGTTTTATATATAAAAATTGCTTGATTAAATTTAGTGAAAGAGATATCATAGAAAAGAAGAAATTTTGGAGGATTCAAATGACACACATTAAATTCGATTATTCAAAAGTATTGGGGAAATTCCTTGCTTCACATGAATTGGATTATATTCAAATGCAAGTGACAGCAGCAGATGAGGCTTTGCGTAAAGGAACTGGACCGGGTGCTGAAATGACGGGCTGGCTGAATTTACCTCAGGACTATGATAAAGAAGAATTTGCTCGTATTAAAAAAGCTGCTGAAAAAATCAAATCTGATAGTGATGTTTTGGTTGTTATCGGTATTGGCGGTTCTTACCTAGGAGCACGTGCAGCGATTGATTTCTTGAACAGTTCTTTTGTCAATCTTGAAAAGAAGGAAGAACGCAAAGCACCACAAATTCTTTATGCCGGAAATTCGATTTCTGCAAATTACCTGGCGGATCTTGTTGATTATGTGGCTGATAAGGATTTTTCGGTTAATGTTATTTCTAAATCAGGAACAACTACTGAACCTGCCATAGCTTTTCGCGTTTTCAAAGATCTTCTAGTTAAAAAGTATGGTCAAAAAGAAGCTAATCAACGTATTTATGCGACAACTGATCGTGTCAAAGGAGCCGTTAAAGTAGAAGCAGATGCTAATGGTTGGGAAACTTTTGTTGTTCCGGATAGTGTTGGCGGACGTTTTACAGTTTTAACAGCTGTTGGTTTATTACCAATTGCAGCTTCAGGAGCAGATTTGGATCAGTTAATGGCTGGGGCAGAAGCAGCTCGTCAAGACTATTCGTCTGCTGAATTATCAGAAAATGAAGCTTATCAATATGCGGCCATTCGTAATATTCTTTACCGTAAGGGTTATGTGACAGAAGTTTTGGCTAACTATGAACCATCCCTTCAATACTTTAGTGAATGGTGGAAACAGTTAGCCGGTGAATCAGAAGGTAAAGACCAAAAGGGCATTTACCCAACATCAGCTAACTTTTCAACAGATTTGCATTCTCTTGGACAATTTATCCAAGAAGGCAATCGCAATTTATTTGAAACGGTTATCCGTGTTGAGAAAGCACGTAAGAATATTCTTGTGCCAGAAGCAGCGGAAGATCTTGATGGTCTTGCCTATCTTCAAGGTAAAGATGTTGACTTTGTTAATAAGAAGGCTACCGATGGCGTACTGCTAGCTCATACAGATGGGGGTATCCCAAATACCTTCTTGACCATTCCTGAGCAGGATGAATTTACATTAGGTTATGTGATTTACTTCTTTGAATTGGCTATTGGAATTTCTGGTTACCTAAATGGTGTTAATCCGTTTGACCAACCGGGTGTTGAAGCCTACAAGAAAAACATGTTTGCTCTTCTTGGCAAACCAGGATTCGAAGAACTTGGTGCTGAGTTAAACGCACGTCTTTAATAATAAAATAAGAAAACCAAGACCTTAGCCTTGGTTTCAGACTGAAGACAAACTTCCTTTTGAGGTTTGTCTTTTTTTGATGTTAGAAAGAGAAAGGAATGGAATGCTCCAAACTTTTTAATTTTTCTAATTAGTACACTAATTTTTTTAATAAATGAAAAAGAGTGTCTTAATTATTTTATGTAAGCGCTTTATAATAATTGTATAAATAAAAGAAATGAGGTGTAAACATGGCTGATTGGTTAAATATTGCTGGCAAAACAGTAATTGTGACAGGAGCCTCTTCAGGTATCGGAAAAGCTATTGTGGATGAATTGCTGGACTTGAAGGTCAAAGTCGCAAATTTTGATCTCACGGATAATGGAGAAAAGCATGAAAATCTCTTGTTCCAGAAAGTGGATGTGACATCACGTGAGCAAGTAGAAGCTGCTGTCGCAGCTGTTGTTAAAAATTTTGGGACAGTTGATGCTGTTGTTAATAATGCAGGCATCAATATTCCACGTCTCTTGGTTGATCCTAAGGATCCTTATGGACAATACGAGCTTGATGATGCGATTTTTGAAAAGATTACCATGATTAATCAGAAAGGCCTCTATTTGGTTAGTCAAGCTGTAGGGCGCTTTTTAGTGGCAAAGAAAAAAGGAGTTATTATCAATATGGCTTCGGAAGCTGGTTTAGAAGGTTCTGAAGGACAAAGTGCATATGCGGGAACCAAGGCTGCTGTTTATAGTTATACACGATCATGGGCAAAGGAACTTGGCAAATACGGTGTTCGAGTTGTTGGTATTGCTCCGGGAATCATGGAAGCAACAGGTCTGCGGACGTTTGCTTATGAAGAGGCACTTGGCTATACTAGAGACAAGACAGTTGAGGACATTCGTGCAGGTTACGCATCAACAACGACAACGCCATTGGGACGCAGTGGGAAATTAAGTGAAGTTGCAGATTTGGTAGCCTATTACATTTCGGACCGTTCAAGTTATATCACAGGTATCACAACCAATGTTGCCGGAGGTAAAACGCGCGGTTAAATCAATACAGAGGGTAAAAAAGTGGCATTAGTTAATCGCTGGTATCATATTTTAGAAATATTGGTTGCTCAGCATAGTGTTTCTTTAGAAACTATGCGTAAAGAACTTAATGTCAGTATGAAAACGTTGCTGACAAGTATAGAGCAATTTAATGCTATTTTGGATGATGATATTCAAATCAGACAAGAAGATAATCTTTTGCTGTTGGACGTCTATGATTACGCTAGATTGGAAACAATTTTAGCAGGAAGTTTGCGCAAAGAGAGCGATTTTAATTCTTCAAATAAGCGAGCTTCTTATCTCATTAAACGTTTGATTCAAGCCACATCACCCTTGCTTATTGATGATTTAGCTGAGGAAATCGGTGTTAGTCGAACGACCATTAATAAGGATTTGAAACATGTTAAGGATTTGGCAGTAGAATATCAATTGTGCATATCAGGTAAACCTAATCGTGGTTTGGAAATTATTGGGACGGAATTAAATCTACGGCTCTTGTATATTCATCAGGTCTATTCTTATTTTGATTCAGCTGCCTTAAAGAAAGAGACATATGGTTTTTTAGAAGAACTATATACAGCCTTTAAAATTCCTAGAAAAACGCAGGAGTTACTGACTAAAGCTATTTCGATAACAGTTGCTCGCATTCAGCGGAAAAAACTTTTGCTTACCCCTATTGATCATTATGTTAACGGATTAGCTCAGTCAGCTATTATGGAGCAATTGCTTTATCATATTGAAGTGACTTATCAGATATCGCTCAGTCAGTATGAACAAGACTTCTTGAGCTTTCCTCTCAATACGCAATATATTGACGCATTGACTTATCAATTGACTGATGTGCAGAGTTTGCAGAAGCTTTATCAAAGCTTTGTAAAGAAGGTCAAAGATACACTCTTGGTTAACTTTGATGAGCAACGTTTATTTGCTGAAATTCAAACACATTTAAAATTTCTTATCAATCGACTTATCTTTCATGTTCAGGCTAATGATATTTTCCATAGAGAAATTCAAAATAAGTATCCTCTGGCTTTTGAAATGGCAAAAGTCGCTGGTGATGAATTGAAAGATCATTTTAGCTGTCAGCTGGAATTATCTGAAATGAGCTACTTAGCTCTTTATTTCGAAATGATTTTACATGAAAATGGAACTATTTTCCAAAGCAAAAAACGCCGAGTTGCCGTTGTCTGTACGACGGGACGTGGAACAGCACATATGATAAAGCGTCAATTAAAGCGTGTACTTGGCCATGATATCGAAATCACTCAATATTCAGAAGAAAACTTTAATCCTGACACTAATGATAATTACTTTGCTGTCTTTACAACCATTCCTTTGAAGCTAGGGCAGATCAATTCACCAGTTATTCAAATTAGAAATCTTTTTGATGATCAGTGGCTGCGTGAGGAATGGCAACGCGTTAATCATTATCATAGAAAAAATCTCAAAACAATCATTTTGACCTTTTCGAGATTAGCCAAAGCTACTAGCTATCGAGATTATCTAATGAACATGACACAGTCACTAGAAGCATTAGGGCTAGTGGATGATCATTTTGAAAAACGTATTTTGGATAGAGAAAAAGAACAGTCTACTATATTTGGCAATGGTATTGCTTTTCCACATACTATTAATCAATCATTAGAAAAGACCGTTCTAATGGTGGGGGTTCTTGAGGAGCCCTACCATACAGATCATGAAAGTGTTGATCTTATCTTTTTGGTAGCCATTCCCAATAAAATTGCAACGCAAACAGAGGCAGAACTTTTAGAATTGTATGATGATATTTTTCGAACTGCTAGCGATAAAGAGCTCAAAGAAGCTTTAAAAAAAGTGGAAAACAAAGCAGACTTTATTACATTTACCAGAGAAAAAGGAGTATTCTGATGAATTTTATGATTGTTTTTGGTCTCTTTGCTTTAGCAGCCTATGCGATTCAAATCATGTTAGGCTTAAAGCAGATTAAACATTTTACTAGCATTTATGGGCAATTAAGGCGTTTAGGACGTGTAGCCATTGGACGTCGGTCTGGTAAGATCAGAGCTGGGACCATTGTCATGTTTGCCGTTGATAAAGATGGTAAGGTTCTTGATGCTAAAAAGATGCAGGGTATTACCATGGCTGCTCGTTTTAAAGATATGCCAGATTATATTGGACAGGACCTCCATTATTTTGACAGCTATAACCCCCTCATTCGTAAGGAAAATAAGTTACTGCGTATTGCTATTGAAGATGCGAGAGCTGTTTTTCTAAAAACAGAGGCAGGTATCTATAAAGAATTTCCCAAACAGACGCCATTACTTGATATTAGGTTACAGACAAAATTCTTACTATCACGTTTCAAATTAAAAAAACGGCATGAAACTAAAATTTGAATCAAGAGATGAGTTAAAGTGAAGAATTCACCTTAGACTAAATTTTCTTTGCTTCTTAATACAGATAAAGGAGGTTATTATGTCTTATATTACAAAATTTGCTGAAGGGTTTATGAAACTTTTCCAAGCTGGGGGTAACAATTTTGTAGGTTGGATGACCAGTATTGTTCCAGTAGTCCTGATGCTCTTAGTTGCAATGAATGCACTGATTGCTCTGCTTGGAGAAGAAAAAGTGAATAAATTAGCCCGAATATCTGCTAAAAATCCGCTTAGTCGCTATATGATTCTGCCTTTTATATCCGCCTTTATGCTTGGGAATCCAATGGCGATTAGTATGGGACGCTTTATGCCGGAGTATTACAAGCCAAGCTACATCGCTTCTCAAATGCAGTTCTGTCATACTTCAAACGGCGTCTTTCCACACATCAATCCTGGTGAGTTATTTGTATGGATGGGGATCGCATCAGGGATAAAAACACTGGGTTTAAGTCAGATGGATCTAGCTATTCGTTATCTGCTAGTAGGGCTTTTAATGAATTTTGTTTCTGGCTGGGTGACTGATTTTACAACCGCTTGGGTATGCAAACAACAAGGAATGACATTGAGCAAAACTCTTGACTAAGAATAATTTGCAAACAGTAATAAGCGTGATATGAGCATAAAAGTATCGCTGCTTATTTCGTCTTGCAAGCTAGATTAAAGGAGAAAAATCATGGCTTACAGAAGTATTAAAATTGTAAAAGGAAATGGTGGGTTCGGTGGCCCTTTGGTTATTACACCAACTGATGAAAAGCATAAATTCATCTATATCACAGGTGGTGGTGAAAAGCCTGAAATTGTTGATAAAATTGTTGAATTAACAGGAATGGAAGCCGTTAATGGTTTTAAAACCTCAATTCCGGATGAGGAAATCGCTCTGGCTATTGTTGACTGCGGCGGTACCCTGCGTTGTGGTATTTATCCTAAAAAGGGGATTCCTACGGTTAATATTGTTGCAACTGGTAAGAGCGGCCCCTTAGCCCAATATATCACCGAAGATATTTATGTTTCCGCTGTTGGTATGGAACAGATTACCTCAACTGAGGAATCAGCAGGCAGTATTGAAACGAAAGAAGCGAAAGCTGAGACTGCTCAATCTCAAACAGGCACCTATGACACCAGTAAAAAAATCACTGAGCAACGTGCACAACAGAGTGTTATTGCTCGTATTGGTATGGGAGCTGGTAAAGTGGTTGCTGTTTTTAATCAAGCAGCGCGTGATGCTATTCAAACATTATTAAATACCATCCTTCCTTTTATGGCTTTTGTATCACTTCTGATTGGTTTTATTCAAGGCTCAGGTGTAGGTAAATGGTTAGCTAAACTCATGGTGCCGCTGGCTGGTAATATTTGGGGACTTATCCTGATCGGATTCATCTGTTCACTCCCGTTCTTGTCACCTCTTCTTGGACCCGGTGCTGTTATTTCACAAATTATCGGCACCTTGATTGGGGTTGAAATTGGTAAGGGAACTATCCCGTCGCAAATGGCTCTCCCAGCTCTTTTTGCCATTAATACGCAAAATGGTTGTGATTTTATCCCTGTGGCGCTTGGTTTGTCTGAGTCAACTGCTGAAACAGTAGAAGTCGGGGTTCCATCTGTTCTTTATTCACGTTTTTTAAATGGTGTACCACGTGTCATTGTAGCATGGATTGCCAGTATTGGACTGTATCAGTAAAAAGCGTAAACTTAAATTGTTTATTAGAAAAAGGGGAATAAAATGACTAAAATTTTTGAAGCAAAAGTGCTGGCTGTTGGGCCAGAAGCTCTCAGCATGATTAAGGATGCCAATATGCTTATTCTCTTTGGAGAAGAGGCTCCTCAAGATCTGGCAGATTATTGTTATAAAATTGATAATAAAAATCTAAGTGGGCATATTAAAAAGGGCGGATATCTTGTTATTAATGGCAATGACTGTCAAATTACGGCTGTTGGCAGTGTTGTTGAAAAGAATTTAACAGAACTTGGCCATATCACTATCTCATTGGATGGTTCAAAAGAAAGTTCATTACCGGGCACACTTCATATACAATCAGAATTTCCTGTTCAGCTTGAAGCAGGTTCCCTTATTCAAATTTTTGATTAGGAAGTAGTTACGATGCAATTAACGATAGACACCACCAATTTGTAGAACATTCGTTTTTATAAGGATATTCTTTTTTTAGCTGGTATGACAACTATATTAAAATTCTCTGTTACACTTGTGGGTTTGCAGGTTATTAAGCAACTTAAAACGCAGGAAAGTCATGCAACAGCAATGCCTATTTATACTAAAATGTAGGCTTAGTTGGTTATTGCCAGACGGTATAGATTATCTCTCTCTTTATTATAATCGCATGCAAAATCTCAATATAGCTACCACCATCGCACTTATCGCAGGAGAAATTGTACAAGCAAGAGCCGCGGCCAAAGGTTCTTGGAGCCAGTTATAAAAA